>JARLJN010000002.1 GCA_031291255.1 Gammaproteobacteria bacterium | reverse complement strand
TTTTTTTTTTTTTTTTTTTTTTTTTTTTTTTTTTTTTTTTTTTTTTTTTTTTTTTTTTTTTTTTTTTTTTTTTTTTTTTTTTTTTTTTTTTTTTTTTTTTTTTTGTTTTTTTTTTTTTAAAAAAAAAAAAAAATATTTTTGTTTGTGTTTTAAAAAACCCCACACAACCCAACCTACTCAAACACGTGCCACGTTGAGACCCTCATCCGCCCTGCGGGAGAAGGTTAGCGATGATAGGGATGTTTGTGTATGATGCTCCACGCGCGATAAAGTTGTTCTGCAACAACGATACGTACGAGTGGATGAGGTAAGGTAAGGGGAGACAGTGACCACTTTAGCTGCGATTTTTGTAAGCAACTCGCAGACAGCCCATCAGGACCGCCCACGAGTAAATCAACATCCAAACTGGCATCGTGCCATTTCTGTAATCCTTCAGACAATTGTGGTGTAGACCAAGATTGCCCAAATACATCTAATGAAATAACCAGATTGCCTGGCTTGATAGTGCTGAGAATTTTTTCTCCTTCACTCTCAATGATGCGTTTGATGTCTGCTTGTTTAGTGCGTTTTTCTGCAGGGATTTCTATGAGTTTAAGTGTATACCCAGCAGGTAATCGCTTTGCATATTCTTGAAAACCTTCGTTAACCCATGCCGGCATTTTTTGGCCGACAGCAATTAAACGCAACAACATACGACTTTAATCCTGCTTTGCACGTTGTTTAAGTATAGGTTCCCATAAATCTTCGAGATGATAATAAGCGCGCGTTTCGGGCAGCATCACATGTACAACTACATCGCCTAGGTCAACGATGACCCATTCGCCTTCACGTTCACCTTCCATACGGACAGGTGTCACTTTATGCTGTTTAGCGGTTGTAGCAACATTCTGCGCAAGTGAAGTCACATGGCGGGTTGAGCGGCCTGTGCAGATAATCATAACATCGGTGATGCTGGTCATTTCATGCACATCAATAGCGGTTAAATCTTGTGCTTTTAAATCATGTAATGCTTCAGTGGCTAATTCTTGTAGTTCTTTAGTTTGCATGTGTGTTCCATTTCTGACTATTATTTGAGTTATTAATGTTCATCAACATTAAGTGTGCAAGGATTATATCCTACTATTACTGTAGGTGCCATGCGTTTTGATGTAATTGTATACACTGTCAGGTAATAGGAAGCGTACATTTTGATTTAATGCAATTTGATCGCGTATGACAGTAGAGGAAATTTCAAGTGCAGTGACAGGATGTAAGGCTATTTTACCCGCTAAATGCATATGTAGTGCTTTTTTATCTGTGACCTGACGCTCAGTGAGTAAATCGGCGATTAATCCAGTTTGTGGTAATTCGTAACGCGGTCTGTGAGCCACAATTAAATGTGCAAGAGTCAATATTTCTTCCCATTTATGCCAGCTTGAAAAACCTAATAAGGCATCTATTCCCATGATGATACACAATGGGGTGTGAGGCATTTTTTGACGTAAAAAATGTAATGTATCAACGGTATAAGAAGGACCTTTGCGGTCTATTTCGCAGGTCTCTATACGCAGTGCAGGTTCAGCTTCTATCGCGCATTTCACCATTTCTAGACGTTGTTCTGGGCTAGCGAAAGGTGGGCTTCTATGCACGGGTGTGTAGCAGGGTGTTAGGCGCACTTCTTCCAGATCTAACGCTTGTTTGAGCTCAAGAGCCATTCTTAAATGCCCATAGTGTATGGGATCAAACGTTCCACCTAAAATACCTATGGGTTGCTGTAATTGGGACATGGCGAGCCTCGTGTAATTTGCAGGGTTAATTGCTGTAGTTCGTCCCAAACATTCCCTGGGGTGATTCCCTTAAGTATACGATCAATTTTAGCAGCATGGGATAAAAGTGCCCAGCATTCAGGCAGTGTTTGTTGTTGTAAAAATCGCCGCATGCCTGGCTGACGTTTTTCCCACACTCGAAATTTTGTAAAAAGAGAGCTAAGCGCAACACCTTGTTTAACTTGATAGCTTATTTCAGCCAGTGTTCGTATTTCACGGCTTAAAGCCCATAAAACTAAAATAGGTTCTACATCTTCTGCTTGAAGATTTGCGAGCATGCGTAAGCTGCGTTTTGTATTTCCTGAGAAAGCACACTCTACCAGTGTAAAAATATCGAAACGTGCATTGTCTGTCACAGCTTGTTCTATAGTATCTATAGTGATGGTGCCAGCAGGTTGCAGCATGGCAAGTTTTTCAATTTCTTGAGCAGCCGCTAATAAGTTTCCTTCAACTAATTCTGCTAATAATTTTGCGGCATCTAACGCGATATTAAGTTTTAAATTTTTTGCGCGTTGTGAAATCCATGCAGGTAATTGATCTGGTGTAATAGGCCAGACCTGTACTGCGACACCATTTTTTTCTAATGCTTTATACCAATTTGTTGCGCTGAGTTTGGCATCTAATTTGTGCGTACTAATAATTAAAAGCGTATCTTGCAAAGGTTTGTTTGCAAGTGATTGCAAAATTTTATTGGCATTTGCGTTCGGTTTAGTGCCGGCAAGTTGTAATTCTATAATACGTTTTGTTGCAAATAATGAAAGACTGTGTGCTTCACTATGAAATATTTTTTCCCAGTCGGTTCCTGCATCTATGCTGAGTGAAGTACGTTCGGTATAACCTTTTTCACGTGCAGAAGAACGTATCAGTGCAACCGCTTCTTGAACTAATAATGTTTCGTCACCACTCACAATATAAATAGGCGCAAGATTTTTTATTAAGTGAGATGCGAGTTGTGGGTAATTTAATTTCATAATGTGTGTTGGCTACTCAGCCGGTTTTTTCATTAATATGTCTGTTATCTTTTTTGAAGATAATCTATCTATAATATCGTAAACAATAGCTTGGCGCATAACTTGATACAGAGTCGCTTGCTCATTGGTTGTTCCTAGAATTTGACTAGACTGCAAAGTGAGCGTGCGCATCTCGCTGACAGTTTGAGGTGCAATCAAAAGTTTTCCTGTGTTATCAGCGATAGCAAAGGTAACAGCGAGTGTAAGATTATATTGACGTGTTTGTTGAGTGCCGCCTACGCTCACTAATTGTTGTGTCGGTGTTTCATTGGAGATAACTAAAATCGTATCCGCGCTCTCAGGTGTAGACATGATATGTACGTGAGTGAGTGGAAGCGTTGCACGAAGTTTTTGTTCTAATAAACCATAAGGGCCTTTAGACTCAATGTAAATACGTTGTAAAGAAGGTGGTAAGGGTGCAAGGCCGCGTAAATGAAATCCACAGCCTGTCAGCAAAATAAAAAATGTCATAATAAAAAAACGCATAGACATTATTTATCACCTACTACAATGTTAACAATTCTACCGGGTACGACTATGACTTTTTTTAAGACCTTGTCTAGGATTGCTTGTTTGACTTTCGCATCGTTTAACGCAATCTCTTCAATGGCTTTTTGTTCAGCACCGGTAGGAATTTGTATGCGTGAACGTAATTTTCCATTGATCTGCACAACCATTTCTGTTTGATCAATTTTGAGAGGCGCTGTGTTTGCTTTGGGCCAAGGAGCATTTAAAATAATGCCATCAAATCCTAAATTGTCCCAGAGTTCATGTGTAATGTGTGGAGCAATAGGCGCCAATAAACGTAATAAAATACTCATGCCTTTGTGTAGGATGTAAGGCTGAAGATCACATTCCGCATTATCAGCAGCAGGAATCTTACTCAGTAAATTAAGCAATTTCATGCAGCCAGATACGACAGTATTAAATTGCAGTCTTTCATAGTCATATCGTGCTTGATCAAGGACTTCATAAATTTGTCGCAGCAAATCACGTTGACTAAATCCTGTTTTTTCCCAATCTATAGTTTCTGTCACACCATTTTTAATAGAGTGATTTTCTTTTTTTATGACTTCTGCATTTTCGTAAGCCAGTGTCCATAGACGTTTTAAAAAACGATGAGCGCCTTCAACACCACTGTCTGACCATTCTAAACTTTGTTCTGGAGGTGCAGCAAACATAGTAAATAAACGTACTGTATCTGCACCATAACTTTCAATTAAAGGTTGTGGATCAACAGTATTGCCTTTTGATTTAGACATCTTAATGCCTTGGCTTAATACCATACCTTGTGTGAGTAAACGCATAAAAGGTTCGTCTGTATTTAATAAACCTTCATCGCGTAATAATTTATGCACGAAACGCGCATACAATAAATGCATCACAGCATGTTCAATTCCACCTATGTATTGATCGACAGGCGCCCAATAATTTGCGCGACCGTCTAACATAGCGTTATCTTGTTTTTTACAAGTGAAGCGTGCGTAGTACCATGATGATTCAAAAAAAGTATCGAAGGTATCTGTTTCGCGTTCAGCAGGTTTGCCACATTGAGGACACGTTGTTTTGTAAAACTCAGGCATGGATTTTAGCGGTGATGTCACGCCATCAAAGCGTACATTTTCCGGTAACACTACGGGTAAATCGTTTGCAGCAACTGGGCCGCACGCTGGGCAATTAATAATGGGAATCGGTGTTCCCCAATAACGTTGGCGTGAGATGCTCCAATCACGTAAGCGATAATTTATGGTTTTTTTTGCTTTGTTTTGTGCGACTAATAAATCTGTAATATCAGCAATGGCTTTAGTTGATTCTGTGCCTGTAAATTGCTGTGAATTTGTAAGTGTTCCTGCTTGTGTATAGGCAGCATGTGTAAAATCCCAAGTGCTTTCATCGGCAGGCGATATGACTTGTTTAATCGGTAAATTATATTGTTTAGCAAATTCAAAATCGCGTTGATCGTGAGCGGGTACTGCCATGACAGCACCGGAACCGTATTCCATTAAAACAAAATTAGCGACCCAGATGGGCAAAGCTTCGTTAGTCAGTGGATGTAAGACTGACAATCCTGTTGGCATGCCTTTCTTTTCCATGGTGGCAAAATCGGCTTCTGCAACTTTCATGTTGCGGCATTCATCAAGAAAGGTTTGTAATGCTGGATTATTTTCTGCAGCTTGTTTTGCAAGCGGGTGTTGTGGTGCAACAGCAACATAGGTCACACCGAACAATGTGTCAGGACGTGTGGTGAAAATGTTAAGTTGTTCTTGGCTGTCAGCTAAATCAAATTGCATTTCAGTGCCTGTTGAGCGTCCTATCCAGTTTCTCTGCATAGTTTTAACTTGCTCAGGCCATTGATCAAGTTGATCTAAATCATCAACGAGTTGATCAGCGTAATCTGTAATTTTCAAAAACCATTGTGGAATTTCACGTCGTTCAACGAGTGCGCCAGAGCGCCAACCGCGACCATTAATCACTTGCTCATTCGCCAATATGGTTTGATCAACAGGATCCCAATTGACCGCAGCATTTTTTTTGTAAACTAAACCTTTTTCAAAGAGTCTGAGAAAAAACCATTGCTCCCAACGATAGTAGGAGGGATCACAAGTCGTGATTTCGCGACTCCAATCATAAGCAAAACCCAAGCGCATTAATTGCGTACGCATGTAGTCTATGTTTTTATAAGTCCATTCAGCGGGTGGAATCTTGTTTTGGATAGCGGCATTTTCTGCGGGTAAGCCGAATGCATCCCAACCCATGGGCTGCAGGACGTTTTTGCCTAACATGCGTTGATAGCGAGAAATGACATCGCCTATGGTGTAGTTACGCACATGACCCATGTGTAACCTGCCGCTAGGGTAGGGGAACATGGATAAACAATAAAATTTGGCCTTGCTGAGGTCTTCATTGGCTTGAAAAAAGTTGCGTTCATCCCAAAAAGCTTGGGTATTTTTTTCTATTTCTTGCGGTTGATATTGCGCTTCCATAGTTATTTTTGGTCTCGAAGAATCACATTAAAGATAAGGAAAGTAGGATACCTAAACTGCTATGAATAGCCAAGACTATTTCCCTTGCGCTTGCTAATGCGCTGGGGTATGCATGTTAATGTTATGTTGGGTTTCGTAAAAAGCACTTAACCCAACCTACGCTCGGCTAATGGTGCGTTAAAACCGAGCCTCAACCATCGGGAAGTGTCACCCATGCTACTCGCATAACATGTATCTGTAACGTAGAGAAAAAGCTGAGCATTACTTTGCTGTAGGTTGGGTTGAGTGCTTTTTACGAAACCCAACATAACTGAGACGGTACATTTGTCTTTGCTGTAGGTTGGGTTGAGTGCTTTTTACGAAACCCAACATAACGTTACGTTGGGTTAATAGTGCGTTAAAACCGTCACTTACTCTTGCTTACGTGCGCGTCTTTTAGCCATTTGTCTCGCTAAAAATAGCATTAGCGCTAACGTAATAAACATAGGGTCTAGTGAGGTGCGCTGCCATGGCGTTTGCCCAGTGCGAGGTTGTACGTTACCGGTTAAAGTGTCAGTAATGAATGGAACGACAGCCGATTGAATTTGCCCATTGGCTTTGATGATGGCAGTCACCCCGGTATTGGCCACAAATAACAAAGGCCTACCCGTTTCTTGGGCGCGCATTTGTGCAATTTGTAAGTGTTGATCTTGTGCAATTGAGTGCCCAAACCATGCGTCATTTGTTACCGTTAAAAGTAATCCTATGCCTTTGTCATGGTTTAAGGCTTGTTCTGCAAAAGCAATTTCATAACAAATAAATACGCCAATTTTAATGCCGTCAGCGTTAATGGGTCTTTGTATTATTGCCCCAGGGATGAAATCTGACATAGGTATATTGAGACTGCCTAATAGTTTATCCATCCATTTTTTGAAAGGTGTAAATTCACCAAATGGTACTAGCAGTCTTTTCAGATAAACCCCTTGTTCTTTGCCTAATGAAATCACCGCATTGTAGTAACCTTCATTATCAACGACTTTAATGGGGGCACCTGTAATCAGTGTGGCATTATGTTTTTCTGCTTGGTCTGACATTTTTTGGACAAATTCAGCCGCGTCTTGAATGGTTGTCGGTATAGCGGCTTCAGGCCAGATAATTATTTTGCTGTCCCAATGAGGTTGAGTTAATTTTTCATATTTAGTCAGAGTGGGTTGTATATTCTCAGGTGACCATTTAATGTCTTGAGCAATATTTCCTTGCACTAAACTGACTTGAATAGGATTGCCCATGGGGGTGGTCCAAGTCAACGTACTGAGAATTGCACCGATTACCCAAATCGAAATCAAGGCAATAAGATTAATGCGGCCTTGCCATTTATTTTTTTGACTGTATTGCAGCAGTGCATTAACGATTAATCCACTACTCAAGATAGTCATGAGTGACACACCATAAACGCTCAAAATAGAGGCATATCCATGCAGAGGAGTGTCGACCTGGCTGTAACCTATCAGTAACCACGGAAACCCGGTAAAGATTTTACTGCGTAAAATTTCAACTAATACCCATAAAGCAGGGAAGGCAAGTAACATTTTAATGCTGTTTTCTTCGGTAAAACTGCGCTTTAGAAGAAATCCAGTTACTGCGGGAAATAAAGCTAAAAATGCAATAAATCCACCTGTGATGATACAAGAAAGTAATAGCGATGCATTGCCGAAGGTATGAATACTATTGAAAACCCAATAGACTCCAGTGCTAAAAAATCCTAGTCCAAACAACCAGCCTAGCAAAAAAGCTCTAGAGGGGCTGGAGCGTAACCATAAGTACAATAAAATAGCAGGTGCAAAAATGGCTTGCGGCCAAAGATGAAAAGGAGCAAAAGCTAAGGTCAAACTGGCTCCTGCTGCTAATGCCAGTATGTTGCCACGGTATCCGGAAACCCATCGAATTAATTTCATATGTTTTCTTATTCAGCAAAGTAGAAAAAAGTTTCTCAGTGTAGCGGATATGGTTGCTGAGATAAATGTTTGGTTTTTATTTTTATGACGCGCAAATAAAAAGTTTTTTTCTTGAGCTAGACTTGAGATTTTGTTAGATTTGGGCGCTTCAATTTAGGCGTCTACAAAAAGAGAGAGAAAATGAAACAAAAATTAAAACCGATAGCGCTATTTATGTGCTTATTGGGCGTTATTCCTGCATACGCAGATTCAACTACCCTTTCTACACGCACTCATGATTTAGAAATACAAATGACAAAAATGCAAAATGAATTGCATGCTATAAAAAAAGAACAAAAACAACATACACACCCTACGCAACCTAAGCACATTAATCATAATACAAAAACATTTACGCAAGTGTTGCCTGCAGTTAAGGATACAGGAGCTGACGCAGCTTCTACTAATGAACCTATAAATTATATTGAAGGACCTCAAAATTTACCTACAGGCGGATTACATTACATAGGCACTGATGCAGATGCACCGGGTCAGTCTTTTGTGTCTACAGGTCCTTACATTAACAGCCATATTTCTTATTCAGGTATGAATTTAATCATTAATAGTCCAAACATTAATGAAGATGTCAGTTTGTTAAATGTGCGTAAAAATATACGCGAGAGATTACGTGCTCTGCATGTTCCCGTAGATGAAGGCCATTCTCATTTGTTGTTGAGTGGTATTATTGAAAGCCAAGCTTCGTACAGACACATAGGCGGAGGTCCTTCAAGCTCTGATATTGATTTGACTAGCGCAGGATTGGATTCTTTTATTTTAAGCTCTAGCCATTGGGTAACAGGCCTTATGTCGTTTGCTTATGATAATGATAGAGGAACTGATACAGGCTCCTTCAATAATAATTCTCGTGTTCAAAATTCCAGACTGTTTGTCAATAAAGCCTTTGTCGTATTGGGTGATTTTGAAGTCTCACCTTTGTATAGCACTTTTGGTCAAATGTATGTTCCATTCGGAACGTATAGTTCCAGTATGGTGAGTAGTCCGCTGACTAAAACTGTTGCGCGTATCAAGGGAAGAGCAATACTTGTTGGTTTACAAGAACCAGGCGATGATTCGTTTTATGGATCTGCTTTCATTATGAGAGGTGATACGCATGCAGGATCAGCAAGTCGAGTGAATAACGGCGGTCTTAATGCGGGTTATCGTTTTGTGAAAGGTAAATTCAGCGGTAATTTTGGGGCGAGTTATATTTTGAATATGGCTGATGCTCAAGGTATGCAAAACACAGGAAATGGACCTACCTATTTTGGTGGTTTTGGCGGAGTGAATGGCAGTGGTAATGAAAGAATTATTCATCGCGTTCCTGGTGCAAACGTACGCGGTTTATTTAGCATAGGCACTAGTATTGATCTTTTAGCAGAATATGTGGGTGCGGCTACTGCCTTCAACGGCAGTGATATGACTTACAATTCACACGGTGCAAGACCGAAAGCAATCCATACTGAAGCAGCTTACACTTTTGCTGTTTTAAATAGACCGACTTCTGTTGCAGTTGGATATGATCATACTCGAGATGCGCTTGCAATTGGTGTGCCTTTATCTCGTATGTCTATGACGCTGAATACTTCAATATGGAGAGAGACATTACAAAGTTTAGAGTTTCGTCATGATATTAATTACGCGGCTTCAAGCTATGCAAGTGGATCTACCATACAAGCGTATCCGCCATCTGGTAAATCAGATAATATTGTAACGGCTCAGTTTGATATGTATTTTTAACTGTTTCCCTTCTCCCGCCGCGCTTTTTGCGGTGGGAGAAGGTGCCCGCAGGGCGGATGAGGGTCTAAACGTGGCACGTGCTTAAACGAAGCTAAATTTAATTTTTTTCTAACTCTTCTAATCGCATCAAATATTTTTTTTCATCTGGCGCATTTCCTGATTGCTGCGTTTCCCATAAAAAATTTTCTAAACATTCCAGCATGCGATGTTCTGCTTGTTGTGTATCCTGTAATTTCTCAGATAAATTTTTATAAATAGTTGCAATACCTAACGGCCTATTCGTATTAACTTGTTCACGTATGGCAAGATGTAAACTCATATGTAAAAAAGGGTTTTCAGTACCAAAATCATAGTCTTGAAATTTTTCTGGATGATTCAAGATACTCTGGTATTCAGGATGCAATAAAATAATTTCCACAAGTTGTTTATCTAATCCATCGATTAATAAATGTTGTTGGTGCTTATTCCATGCTGTGAAAAATATTTTTCTCATTTCTGTTCTGTTGTTTGAAAACATGGTGTGCCTTACATTTTAATTATCTGTCGTTTTGGATTTGTATTCACATAAATCTTTAATCAAGCATTGCGGACAATGAGGTTTGCGAGCTACACAAGTGTAACGTCCATGGAGAATAAGCCAATGATGAGCATCACGTAAAAATTTTTTTGGGATGACGTCTAACAATTTTTTTTCAACAGCGAGAGGCGTATCACCTTTTGCTAAACCAATTCGATTTGCGATACGAAAAATGTGAGTGTCAACTGCAATAGTGGGTTGGCCAAAGCAAGTATTAAGAATAACATTCGCCGTTTTTCTTCCTACACCAGGTAACTTTTCTAATGCTTCACGAGTGTCAGGAACCTTAGAGTGATGTTGCTCGACTAATAGTTGACAGGTTTTGATGATGTTTGCTGCTTTGCTGTTAAATAAGCCTATTGTTTTTATATATTCTTTTAATTTATCTAGCCCTAATTGAACTATTTTTTCTGGCGTATTGGCAGCTTCAAATAATTTCACAGTCGCTTTATTGACAGAAACATCGGTTGCTTGTGCTGATAAGATGACAGCAATTAATAATTCAAAAGGACTGTGGTAAACGAGCTCAGTGGTGGGATTGGGGTTGGCTTTTTGAAAGCGATTAAAGATGGCATCAATTTTTTGTTTATTCATGAGGTTTCAAATAATTAAAAATATTTTAGGGATTGTCGCATAGTATAATATAATCCTCGTCTATTGTGGTCAGATAAGGTAGTTAAAATGTCCAGTCATCCGTACTTGAGTATAGTCATCCCAGTTCATAATGAAGAAGAAAGTCTAGAAGAATTATATAGAAGGCTTACGGGTGCGCTAGATAAGTTAGGGAAAACGTATGAAATTATTTTCACCAATGATGGCAGTAAGGATAGATCTGGGGAGATGTTGAAAGAGCTGCATGAAAGACGTCCATCCCAAATTCGTGTCATCGAATTCAATGGTAACTTTGGCCAGCATATGGCAATTATGGCTGGATTTGAGCGTGTGCGCGGTCAAATAGTGATAACTATGGATGCTGATTTGCAGAATCCTCCTGAGGATATAGGCAAATTAGTGGCTGCTATGGAAGCCGGTCATGACGTGGTGAATACGCATAGAGAGGGCAGGCAGGATACCTGGTGGCGCTTAACCGTCTCACGATGGCATAACAAGGTTCGTGCTTGGATGATGCCTAAGCTAGTGATGGAAGATGAAGGCTGCATGTTGCGCGCGTATAGCCGTGAGATAGTGGATTTGATGGTGTCTACAGGTGAAGCAACCACCTTTATTCCAGCATTAGCGTTAAGTTATGCAACCAATCCTACAGAAGTGGGGGTGGGTCATGCTTCGCGTGCCGCAGGTGAGTCTAGCTATAGTTTTTATGGGTTGATTCGATATAACTTCGATTTGATTACCGGTTTTTCTTTATTTCCCTTACAGGTATTTACATTATTAGGCATGCTGGTTTCGCTAGGCAGCTTTGCTTTCGTTGTGTTCTTGTTCCTGCGTCGTATTATTGTAGGGCCTGAAGTTGAAGGTGTTTTTACCTTATTTGCGATACTTTTTTTCTTGATTGGAATAGTGTTGTTAGGTTTGGGTGTGACAGGTGAATATATAGGTCGGATTTACCAAGAAGTTCGTAAGAGGCCAAGATTTATTGTTAGACATGTTTTAGAAGAAAAAAATTAAAGCTTAGCAAATAATAACTAAAATTTACTTTTTTTATTTGTAGCGTGGACAAATCCCGGATTCGCTGCGCTTAATCCGGGCTACAAAAACATAATAACGAAAATTTATTTTTTATTTGTAGCGTGGACAAAGGCGTTCAGCGCCGTGTCCGCGGGGTTTGTCTCATACATTCCCGGATTCGCTGCGCTTAATCCGGGCTACATTTAGGGTTTGATGTTGGCAGGAGCGGCAGTTGTAACTTCAGGCGCTATAGGTGTAGGTGTGACTGTAGTCATCACAGCTGTAGTAGATGCTTTTTCTGTTGCAGGTGTTGTGACGACTGTTGTAGTTGATTTGTAGGTAGGTGTTGTTGTTGAAGTAGTCGTTTTCTGTGTAGCAGTAGCAGTGCCTGGCAGGGTAGCTTGTGATTCTGATAATGGTGGTGTTTGATCTGCTGTTAAAGCCCCTTCAGCGGGTGGAGGTGTGGTATCCAGTTGAGCCACATTGTTGGTTGTTGCGGCAATGCTGTTCATTGTTAGAAAAGCTGAAAAGCATATTCCAGCTAATGTTAATTTCTTTTTCATCATGATGGTCTAACTCCCTGTTATAAAAATTAATTTCTCTCAATGCTATACAGTAAATCACCGCCGCTATCTATTTCATTATTAATTTTACTTGTTTCAGACTGAACAGACCAGTGTTTGCTATACTGATAGCGTAAATTTAAAATAGGCACCGGATTTGAAATGCCTATGCTGTAGTGTATATAAAGTTTATCAGTCAATTGTTTGCCAAGTACAAGTGAAGAAGTTTCTCCTACTGTGCCTGTGGTAGGATCAAACGTTTGAACTGATTCAACGTTTAATTCTTCTAACCCCAATTTTTTTTGTAAAGAAGACGTGAATTTTCCAAGTTTAGAAATACCATTTCCTCCAATATTTATCGTTGAAGCCACTGCGAGTAAGGCTTGAGCCTTTTGTCCTTGTGCTTGAGAGCTTGGCACACCTAAGAGTAAGTAAGATAAAATATCAGCATGATCTAAGATGCCAGGATTGGAATATAAAGTGAGAGTGGGATTGTTTAACGTTCCTAAAATACGAACACCCACATTGATTGTCTGCGCACCTTTATAGCCCGCTTTTTCAAGTTGTATAGTACGAACATCACGACCTGCTGTAATGTTTAAGCCTGGATCATTGATTTCGCCGCCAGTAAAAATTAAACGCCCATTTTGAATAGTGAGTGTTTGCCCGTAAGCTAAATAAGTTCCTTTGACGGTATAGAGTTCACCTACTGCAGTGGGTGAATTATTAAGATTTTTTGAAATACGAATTTTGCCTCTCAATATCGTATCTAAATTTTGATAATGAATATGAATTTGATCACCTAAGTTAATTTCTACGCGCATGCTGGGAAGCTCAGCCAATACGCTTTCTGTAGACGGTTGAGTGTGACCTACGAATGTTGTTTCAGCAGGTAAGGTCACAGTGTTGCGAAAATCTTTAGGCTCTATAGAGGCTTCGGGGATTGTAATTGACCCGCTAAAGTTGACAGACTTATTCGTGAAATTCAATAACACATCAGGTGTGATAATAATTTTATAGCCTGACAAATTAACGACTTCAATATTATTACCTTTGAGTGTGATAGCAGACGTTAAATTATCATCTTCTAAATCTGTTTTTCCAGCAATGTTGAGAGTGCCGTTTTTAGACGTGAGCGATCCTGTGTAATTCAGTAATTTAGTTTGATTGCCTGAGACTTGAAAATTAATATTTTTTAATGCAAGACCTAATTTTGGAATGTTGGCGCTGGCATTGATTAAATTAAGTGAGCCTGAAATTTTAGGATTATCTAAACTGCCAGTCATCTCAAGTGCACCATTGATTTTTCCTTGAGGTTGATTGAGTGCAGGGAAATAATCTTTTAAGTCGTCAAGATTAGGCATAGCAATATTAACTTTTGCGTAAATTGATTCAGTGAAATAATTTTCTAAGTTGATAGATTTAGGCAAAGTTAAGGCGACATTAACTAACTGTTGTTTACCATTTGCAATATTTAAAAGAGTGAAAATATTTTTAGGATTAATATTGGTGCTTTCTGTCATGTTTAAATTTATTTTGTTAATGGTATAGCCATTAATTTTTATTTTATTGGCATCAAGAGCAAATGTAGATAGAACATCAGGCTTTAGAAAAAGCCTCATTTTGCCACTGAGCTGGTTAATTTCTTGAGCTGCAATTTTAACATTATTTGCGTTAACGGTTGCTTGTATAACAGGATAGTCACGCAGTCCGCTAATATTTCCTGCGCTAAAAAAAGATCCGTTTGCAGAGGGATAAAGCGTTCTTAAGTTGGGTATGTGTATATCCCAATTAAGATTCCAGTTTTGTGTTAGCTGTCCTGATAGTTGTATGTAGGAATCCGCTATAGAAAATTTTCCATCTTGAATCTTAAATTGATTTTTATTGAGTTGTAAATTGATCTTTCCAGCTAGTTGTTGATTTCTCAGCGTGCCAGAAATATTTTGAATGTTTAAATTTAAATTATTTGTTTCACCTTGCCCTGATAATTTAAATTGTATTTTACCCGGCCATTCATTCCACTGCACACCAGGATTAATATTTATTCCGTTGAGTGCAAAATTCCAAATAGGTTTGGATTTCCATAGCAATTGAAAGTTTCCATTCATCTCTCCACCCATGAGTTTTGCAGTAATATCATAACGACCCTCAGGTGTTCGAATTAACTGGGCGGAATTTAATTTTATTATGGGTTGCTGTTGTTGGTAATAGTTAAAATCAGTTAATGAAATATTTTTAATGGAAACATGTTGAGTAAATAATTTTAAATTTTCTAAATAATTATTTTTGTCATTGTTGTCTTCGCTTGAAGAAAAGTTTTGTATGCGTAGCCCAGATAACTTCAAGTTATTAATGATTAAAAATCTGTGAATAAGCTGATGGGCATCCCAGCTGCAGTCTATGGATTGTAATGTAATTTGTGTATTAGCACTGTAATAAGAAACATTTTTCAATGTGAAATTTGAAAATAATTTCCCGTGTGCTTCTTTTATTGTAAGGCCAGGCATTAAATAGGAAGTTAAATTTGCTGTGTTCTGCAGGCCCTGTTCACTTGTGCTGATATAAAAAATAAAACTGATACACAAGCATGTAAGCGTGAGTAAGGTGGTGAATGTCAGGCGTAGACTGAATTTAATTATTTTCAAGATCATAAATACGATCCTATACTGAATTCAATAGTCTTATAGGATTTAGTTCCTTGTCTGTACCCAAAACCTCTATAAAGTCGGATAGGTCCAACAACAGAATTATAAACCAGTCCTACACCTTTTCCTCTCGCCATGGCTGAGTTGATATGGTTGCTTGCAATACCCACATCATAGAAAGCAGCCCCATACAGATCACCTATTAATTTGTGCTGCACTTCCATGCTGGCGATTTTTTTATATCGACCTGGACCAAAATAGCTTGTTGGATAACCTCGAACGCTTTCTAGTCCACCTGCAAAAAATTGCAAAGAAAGAGGCAGCATCATTAAGTTTTGAACCGTGGTGTAACCAAAATTACCTAGCAATATCACGCGGCTGTTTTTAGTGGGTTTTAATAAAATTTTAGCTTTTAATTCAGTTTGAACAAAATCAACATTCGAGGCTATCTTTTTAGTGGAACCGCGCAGATTTAAGCTAACCTTATAACCTGAAGTGGGATTTGCAGCGTTATCAGATTGTGTACGAGACAGGTCTAAGCTAGGGTAAAGTATGCGACTGTTATGTGATGTCGGGTCTTCAAAAATATCATAATGTTCACGCAAATAATTCAAAGTGGCTGCTTCTTTCCAGCCATACAGTTCTTTGACTTGTCCTATGAACACAGTTCCTGATGTACTGGTACCATTTTTTGGTAAAAAGCGTTCGCCGTTTATTCCTAACATGTATTGGTCTGTTAATGGATTTTGGCCTGGAATGACATATTGTCCTGCTAATCCTTGTTGAATATCGGATGCGCGCATTTTCATTTCAATATGATGGCCTGTATCAGTTAAGTGACGGAAGTTAGCACCCAAGGTCACACGAGGGCCTGTGAATGTTCCGTATCCGACGCCAATATTATATTGCTGAGATTTGTTCGCTTTTAATTTAACACCAACCGGTATTTGATAAATTTTTTCTTGTGGAAAAGCGGGTACCACATTGACATCTGAAAAATAGTGACTGTTAGTTAAATTTTGTTGTAATGTTAAAACGCTGTCACTGGAAAAAGGGTCGCCAGAGTGGAAGGGCAAAAAACGTCGTAAAAATTCATCCGAAAATGTTTTTTGATCGAAGGATATTTCTCCGAAATAATAACGAGGCCCAGTATTAAAATGTAAAACAATCACGCTGGTATAATTTTTTAAATCTATGCTAATGATTTTTTTTTCAAAATAAGCTTTTAAGTAACCCTGATTATTCGCAAGTGTGAAGAACTGTTGTTTTGCTAATTCATATTTTTCAGATGAAAATATTTTTCCTTGTGAGAGGGGAAAATGATTTATAAATTTTTGTAACTCTGCATCGTTTTGCCCAGGCCCAGAAAGTTGTACATCGAGTTTGGTGATTCGTAAAGGAGGCCCTTTATCTATCATAAAGCTTGCTATCCAAAGCTGATCTTTGTGCAGGAGTTGAGAGTGTATGTTAGATTTAAAATAACCGTAAGGCTCAAGAGCGTCTTTTATATTTTTAGGAGCTGCTTTATAAAACTGTTGGATAGTGGAAGGCGATAACGCGCTATCATAACTACTTTTGATAATATCCAGACGTGTTTGAACATTTTGTAAAACAGCACCCTTTAAGCCTAGGACATCTATACGTAAGTTTTCATTGCTTGCCCAAGCAGGCATGCTAATAAAGGTAAGAAGTGCAGTGAGTATGATGAATTGCTTTTTTATAAATTTCATAAAGATGTGCATGTTTATTATTTGTTTCGGAAATTCACAGAGCGTGTATTATCGCAAAAAAACTGTCTTATGAACACCTTTAATCCATTAACCTATAAGATAGGGTGGCTTCGTAAATTATTTTTGTCTATTTCATTGCTGGAGGGTTTATGAAAGGGTTGCAAGTTGGTCATTATACACAAGAACAATATGGAACTGGGGCGACGGTTTTTTTATTGGATGAGCCGGCAGTGGGGGCTTATCACCTCTGTGGTTCCTCTCCGGCAGCTTTTGAGCTGACCTTATTAGACCTAGAGGCAGATGTGACGCACATTGATGCTCTGGCCTTTTTGGGCGGCAGTGCATTGGGTTTGCCCTCAGTCAGCGGCGTTCAGCGGTGGCTGCAAGACCGAAATAGAGGTTGGGAAGTTCCCCATGGGCGTATCCCGCTAGTACCCGCTGTTGCGATATACGATTTGGCCTATAAAGACTCTGTACCGCCCAGTGATGCTATGGTGTATGAGGCGTGTATGGCAGCCTGTGAAGATAATTTTCAAACAGGCAGTATAGGTGCGGGAACAGGAGCTACTGTGGGTAAAATCATGTCATCCGCTTTGCGTATGAGCGGTGGAGTGGGATATTCAGAAATACACTTGTCGAATGATGTAAGCATTATTGCATATGCAGTAGTAAATTGTGTGGGTGATGTACGAAATAACGAAGGTCACATTATTGCAGGCGCTAGATTATCTTCAGAAGAATTAAAATTTTTAAATTGTGAAAAATATTTATTGCAAGGGCAAACTGAAAAAAGAATTTCTGCTGCAAATACAACATTAATTGCTTTATTTACGAATGCGAAATTTTCTAAAGCAGAATTAAAACGTATTGCAAAAATGGCAACTGCGGGTATGGCTAGAGTTATTTCTCCTGTGTTCACACGATATGATGGAGATATTGTATTTTGTGTATCTGTCGGTGAAAAAAATGCAAATGAATTAACGCTAGGTGCTTGCGCTGCAGAAGCAACAAAACAAGCTATTTTAAATGCGGTCAGCGGTTCTATAGTTCTTGTATAATCAATGAGTTTTTGCGTATTTCTCGCGCTCATCATATTTTTGTTATAATAGGGTTATCTTGCGACTGTTTAGGAGCACAGAGATGTCAGATCCTACAAATATGTTAACTCTTATTGCCAGCTTAAAAAGAAAAGCGCCAGAACATAGGTTGGAAGCTGCAAAAAATGATGTGCTATTTATTTGGTTAGAAGGAACGAAAGCTAAAGACTTAAAAGAGGGATATAAAAATATCAATTCTTTATTCGATTTATTTTCATCATCTAAAGCAAAAATCATGTTAGCGACTTATATCTTACAGAATTCAAATAATGTAAAAATAAAAGAAGATGATAAATTTAAAGAGTCTGTGTCGAAAATTTTTAAAAAAGCATTGATTGAAGACATGAAGTTTAAACCTGCCGATCAACGTGCGACGTATGCAAAAGAAACATTGAAAAATATTAATAGCAAAGATGCTGCTAAGTTAATTCAAGAGTTGATGGATGAAGTTGAAAAGTTTTCTCCCCATGTGTTGTTTGCACTTGAGAAAAAGATAGCAATCAATGATTCGATAATTACTTCTACAGAAAAAGCTAAAAATCGCCCGTAATGTTCATTTAATCCCTTATCTGTTTTTATTAAAAACCAATCCAATTGAATAGGTTGATAATTCTACATATCTAGGCTTGACCCTAGAATGCTAATAGAGGGATGATGTAAACTGTCTATTGAGAGAGTTATTTTACTCATTGGAGAGAGAGCATGAAATCCGTAATAAACATTTTAGGTATCGTATTAATTATTTTAGGAATAGTATCTTTCGCATATAAGGGCATTACTTATACTAAAAAGGAACAAGTCGCAGAAATAGCCGGTTTGCAAGTCACAGCAGATACACAAAAAACCATACACCTGCCTCCATTGGTTGGCGGTGTCTCTATCGCTGCTGGTTTATTCTTGCTGATCATTGGCAGATTGCGTGGAAAATAATTTTTATATGCTTAATGCCTTCAGTGATTTTATGCTGGAGGTGTTATGAATTTTATTGAAGCATCTGTTTTCATTATGTTTATCGCTATTATCTCAGTGCCTTTAGCGAATCGTTTACGTTTACCGCTAGAAATTTTTTTAGTGTTAGGCAGTTGCATGGTGAGTTTAATGCCGGGTTTGCCTGCAGTAGAAGTGAATCCTGTCATTGTTTTTAATATTTTTTTACCACCCATTTTATTTTCTGCTGCATTAGCAACATCATGGCGTGATTTTAAATTAAATATTACACCTATTTCTTTGTTAGCCTTCGGGCTTGTTATTTTTACGACGGTGTCAGTCGCAATATTGATTAAACTTCTGTTGCCTGGATTTAGTTGGTCAGAAGGTTTTTTATTAGGTGCAATTGTTTCACCCACTGATGCAAGTGCAGCAACAACCATATTAAGAAAACTAGGCGCACCTAGAAAATTTGTCGCTATTTTAGAGGGTGAAAGTTTAGTGAATGATGCGACGGCATTGACGCTATATCGATTCAGTCTAGCGGCTATCATGAGCGAATCATTTTCTATAACACATGCTGTGTCACAATTTTTTATTGTTGCTATTGGTGGTTTAGTGGTGGGTTTGCTCATAGGATATCTTGCTGCGTTAGGTTTGCGTAAACTAAAAGACGTACAAGCTGAAACGACATTTACAATTATTACCGCTTTTACTTCCTATTTTGTTGCGGAGCATTTAGGTTTTTCTGGAGTGATATCAACAGTAGTAGCAGGTCTTTATTTCGGTCTTAAGGCTCCAGAATATATCCCAACTCATACTCGTCTGAATTCAAAAGCGAGTTGGAGTACTCTGATGTTTATTATTAATGGTTTTGTATTTACATTAATTGGCCTTCAATTGCCTTCAGTGTTGAAAAATTTAGTTTCTTATTCGGGTATTAGTTTAATTTTTTATGGCAGTGTAATGAGTTTGGCAGTCATTTTGCTGCGAGTTATCTGGGTTTATCTCGTAGGGAATTTATCGCAATTTTTCTTTCCTAAGGCTTATCAAAACGTGAAATTGCCTGGACAGTTTTTCTTTGCCTTGGGATGGACTGGCATGAGAGGCATAATATCGTTAGCTGCAGTGTTAGCGATTCCTGAACCTATTGTTTCAGGTGTTTCAGATCCTCATAAAGATTTAATGATATTTTTAACGTATTGCGTGATTGTAGCAACATTGATAGTGCCAACTTTGACACTGCCATCTTTATTACGCATTCTTAATCTGACAGAAGGTCACGATAAAATTAAAGATGAGGCGCGAATTAGAGTGCGCATGCTGAGAAATGTTTTGAAGTCTTTAGCTGCACTCAAAGAAAAAGAAAAAATCCCTCTTGATACTTACAATGCATTTCACGGACAAGTTTCTAGACGCATTAAAATTATAAAAACACATCTTAACGAAACGCCTTATTCAACTTTAGAAAATGATTATTTTACTTTTAAAAAGTTAACTTTTATTGCGTTAGAAGCAGAGAAAGAAGCCTTAATTAGGCTTAGAAATTCTGGCGAAATGCATGATGATGTTTTTCGTGCATTGTTAGGTGAGCTAGATATAGAAGAGATGCGTGCACGGAGTATGCGCATTTAAATGAATATTAACAGGAGGTTTGTATGTCATTAGGTATGATTTTATTGATAGTGCTAATTTTAATTTTGTTAGGCGTACTTCCAACATGGCCGCATAGTAGAGAGTGGGGTTATAGACCTGTAGGTGGTGTAACCATATTATTAATTATCATTATTATATTATTGTTGATGGGTAGAATTTAATTTTTTTAAATGGGGCGTAGGTTGAGTTCTCTAATCAACCTATTCCAGTGAGCTACATCTCAGTAAGTTGAATTAGGCAGGCTTGACCCTGTTATCAAATGTTTGTTATAATCAACATATATACAATTAATGATGGTTATAATCAACATGTCTAAAATCAATAAGCTATCTAAATCCCCCCCAGCTGCGGTTGAGGAAATATTATATCGTCTAGGAAAAAATATCCGCATCGCTCGCTTGCGTCGTAATATGCGGCTTGAGGATCTGGCTGAACGTGTGGGGGTTTCTCGATATTTAATAGCAGATGTAGAAAAAGGTAAGCCAACGGCAGGAGTTTATGCTTACGTAGGTGCTTTGTGGGTACTAGGATTGATAGATGATTTAGCGAAGGTTGCTGATCCTGATCGAGATAGAGAAGGAAAAGCGCTGGAAGCTGCAAGGACACCAAAAACAGCAGCTAAAAGAAAAAGGAGTTTAGACAATGACTTCTGAGCGTGAATGTTTTGTTTATATTGTTCTTCCTGGCACAACTGAGTTTGTGACAGCTGCACGTTTTAAAATGACAAAAACACGCGATGGAGTGTCTATAGGTGAATTCGTGTATGGAAAAAATTATCTGGCTCGTCCAGATGCTGTAGAGTTTGATCCAATTGAGTTGCGATTCGGACCAACAGAATATAAAACTATTCGTATGCAAGGTTTTTTTGGGGCAATCAGAGATTCAATGCCTGATTTTTGGGGAAGACGCGTTATTGAGCGTCATGCGAGTAGAGTTGGTTTTGATGAATTTGATTATTTGATGCTAGGGCCTGATGATAGAGCTGGCGCATTAGGATTTGGTTTGAATGCAGAACCACCCATGCCACGTCGAGAATTTAATCGTACGCTCGATTTGGAATCTCTTCAAAACATGGCAGATGCGATCATTAATAATGATGTAACTCGATTTGAAAATCATGCTGATATCCATCAAGTGCAAGAACTTCTTTTGGAAGGTACATCGATGGGTGGGGCCCGTCCAAAAGCAGTGATTGAAGATAATAACAGTTTGTGGATCGCTAAATTCAGTAGTCCACAAGACCAATGGAACCAACCACGCGTAGAACTTGCTTTTTTAAATATGGCAAAAATGTGCGGCTTACAAGTTGCAGAGAGTAAAATTATTTCTGTATCAGGTAAAGATGTTCTGTTAGTGCGACGATTTGATCGCGATAAATCTGATGCGGGTTACCGGCGTTATCGCATGGTAAGTGCATTAACATTACTTAAATCAGATGATAGTCCAACAGCAAGAGAGAATTGGTCTTATCTTTCATTAGCAGATGAAATCCGCCGCTGTAGCGCGAAACCAACAATGGATTTACGAGAATTATTTGGGCGCATGTGTTTTAATGCCATTGTCTCGAACTTGGATGATCATCCACGTAATCATGCAATTTTAGCGAAAGAAAAAAACTGGCGGCTCAGTCCAGCTTATGATTTAACGCCAACACCTGTTTTCGCACAAGACTCGCGATTTCTTGCTATGACATGCGGCACCTATGGACGTTTAGCACGTAAAGAAAATTTACTGACATGTCATGGACGTTTTCTTCTTTCAAGAGAAGACGCTGAGTTTATCATTGATAATATAGTTGAGACAGTAAGGCATGAATGGGTCAGTTGTTTGCGACGTGCTGGTGTGTGTGAAAAAGATTGTATTACTATATCTCGAGCATTTATTTACGATGGATTTTTTTTACCGATAATATAGAAGTAAGGTGTCAGATAAAATTTCATCTGATTCATTTTGCTTTTTGCCCTCAAGGTCAATTTTATTTTGAGCCAGGCGGTACAAGCTTTTTTGCACCAGACAATGGAGAAGGAGATTGATAAGAGCTAGAGGGTTCATGTTTAGTATCTAATTCAGTGTTTTTGTCTGATATTGCTATTTGTGGTTTTATGCCATTGTTTTTAGGCCCCAAAATCTTAGAGTGTTTTTGTGATCAACTCCTATTTGATCCACAAAATGAGGTCCATTGCTATCAAATGAAGCCACAGATATACCAACAATATCGAGCTGCTTCATCTTCGCTTCAATATTTTTTTATCAAATTTAATGTCGTTATGACTGGCACTTATCATCATGACTCCAGAAATGTAACCTAAATAAAGAATCCCACTAACTACTTTATATATCACCTGATTATAGCACATTGGGTTTTCTTCAATAAGGGGATAATTACCCTACTGAGCTCATAAATCTCTTCATTTTTCATCTGTAATAACATATTGAATTAAGGTATAAAACTCGTTAGCCTAGCCGGCTATTTTGTTATTTAGCAATAATTGAATTATCAAAACAAAATTAAGATTGTATGGAGCAGATAAGCAAGCTATAAATCACGCATGATATACTGTAACAACTTGACGCTTAGCCTTAACTGAGAACTTACCATGCAGAGTTTTGCAAAAAAACACATTGATCCATTAGTTCAATTGACTATTCCTCTTATTTTAACTGGATTAATACAATCAATTTCTTATCTCATTATAAATGTTTTTTTAGCAAAATTAGGTGAAGAAATTTTTGCAGCAGGTGCGCTCGTTATTTGGATGGAATCAACGTTAGTCGTTATATTCTTTGGTACTCTAGGTTCTGTGAGTATTCTTACAGCGCATAAACATGGTGCAAGAGATGAAATAGCAATCGCTGCGATTTGTCGTGATGGGTTACTGCTTTCTCTTATTTTAGGTATAGTATTTTTTTATGTTTATAGAAATTTATCATCTCTGTTTTTATTATTTGGCCAAAGCCCTGCGATTATTGGATATGCAGATCATTTCTTAAAAGCATTAAGTTGGGGCTTGTTTCCTACATTTGCCGCTATCGTGCTTTTAGAAATAATTATAGGTCTGGGTGATTCGCGTCTTGTTCTTATTTTTAATATTTTGCTTGCGATATTTAATGTGCTATTTGGTTATATTTTTATTTTTGGTAAGTTTGGGTTACCGCCATTAGGTATTACTGGAGCAGGGTGGGCAGTGACAGTTACACAATCACTTGCTTTTTTAATATTTGTTTTTTACATGCTTAATCATCGTCAGTACAGAACGTATTTAAAAAATATGATGGTTAACAAAAATTCATCTTATTTGTGGGAAATTATAAAAATAGGTTTACCGCTAGGTTTAATGTATAGCATAGAAGTAGGTTTCTTTTTTGCTTTAACATTATGTATGGGTGCAATAAACATTAATGCGTTGGCTGCTAATCAAGTCGTAATGCAATATTTGGGATTAGCAGGCTCGATTTGTTTTTCAATCGCGCAAGCTATTACTGTGCGCATGGGATTTTTAATCGGTGCAAATGAAATTGAAGATGCCAAAAAGGTTACCATTATAGGCATGACATTTGCTTTTATCATTATGCTGATTGCAGCATTAAGTTATTTATTCAATCCTTTATTTTTTATTTCATTGATTCTGAATGTGGATGAAAGCAATCAGACTACTATCCATTATGCTGTTGGTTTTCTGATATTGTGTGGACTTTTTCAGATTTTAGAAAGCATACGAATTTCATTATTTGGCAGCTTAAGAGCCTTGAAAGATACTGGATTCAGTATGTTAACCTCTATCATTAGTTTTTGGTTGCTCGCTTTGCCTATAGGATATTGGTTAGCTAATTATACGAATGTAGGTCCTTATGGATTTTGGTTAGCAATAATTGCTAGCGTACTTATAAATATATTTTTATTGTCACTAAGAGTAAGAGCTAAGGTATATAACTTAAAGATAACGAGCGTTCAATATTTCTAAATAGAGTAAGGTGTCAGATAAACTTTCATCTGACACCAGGTACATTGCTTTAGTGGATTAAGAGAAATTATATTCTGTTTTGTACACGTAGGTCTGTATTTTCAATAACCGGTTCAGCTGCTGGGGCAGAGCAAGCAGCAAAAGCCAAGTAGAGTAGACCAAGACCAACGCTCGCACCAACAAATACACCGGATCCACAGCCCATTGCAGCTGCTACTTCATCTAACGGCAGTTCTTCCATTACCTTATTTAACTGCGCTCCTGTAATGTGTTCTAACATCACTTTACCCAGCATGCCGCCTAGCGTTGAAATTGCAGCTAATGCAGTCATCTCAGCCATTGTCTCTTTCCAAGTTGTATTTGTATGAAATAATGGTAATACAATACCAGCTCCAAGACCAATAACAGCATTGCCTGTAGCGCCTGCAGCACCTATTTGTAATGTTTCTAGAGTAGTATCATGCAAAATCTCTGAGCCCACACCTCCAATTAATGCACCGCCAACAGCGCCGCTCACAGTTTTACCAATAATGTTACAAAGATATCTGGCTGTACTCATTTTGTATTTCTCCTTTTGGTTGAGTTATAAATTAACCACATAATGCAATAACCAGTTGTATATGGGGTGCAGTGCCCAAATCTGACATAATCTACAAAACTTTCAATAGAAACTTAGCAATTTGTTATGCTGACACCGTTTACTTTTTTCAAATGACATCCAGTAGTTACATTGATCTAGAGAAAGTTTTTTGCAATCTCGTTTCTTCCTTAATAGGCGCAATGGATCTTCTAGCTTGAAAAAGTGAGGGTGAATAACTTCCTTTTTGACCGAATGAAGAATCATTTTGAGTTTTTTGCATAGAGGGTTTTGGTGTTGCAGCTTGTTCGTTATTTATTATGTGATAAATTTTATTATCAACATCATCTATGAGTGGTTGTGGTGCTTTGCGGTTAGATAGTGAATTTGTAAGTTTTTTCCATATATGAGCTATACCATTTGCTACTCCGCTTATTTTTTTGCTTATCCAGAAATTTATTTTTGAATCAATTAAGTTAACCATACCCGCACTGGCAAACAAAAATAAACCCGCAGCAACTAAGGGAGGAAAGAATATTCCACCGACTAATAATCCAATAGCGACAGCTGATATACCGTTAAATGCTGTCTCGCGGCGTGCATGAAATAGCTGTGTTTGTAGATGTGTAATCTGATAGGCATGACGAGTTTTTTGTGCATTTAACACAACAAACTGCGCATCATTTGTAGGATTGTTGTCTTGCATTGCAAGAGCAGATATTTCATCGTCAACTTTTTTTAAATTCTCTTTTTCATCTGTGATCATAGTTGGAATTTTACGTGATAAGTAAATCGATTTAAAAATAGCGGCACCTGTCATGACAGCGAATATAGCAGGTAAAGCGAATGGATTAACTATTCCTAAACCTAAAACAACAGCACCAGCAGTGATAGCACTAAGGCTTAACGCTGTCGCACCGAATTGCATCTTTTTAGCAATCATTTTAGTTCGTGTTATTTGATAAAGATCCCAAAGAGTGCGAGCGCCATCAATCGCAAAATGGATAGGAAAGAGTAGTTTGCTAATGATTGCTGTTGTGCTAGCAATTGTTTCTTTAAGAAAAATACCCACATTTAAAAGAAGGTTCCACAAGTTGCGTGCTATGGGTGAGACTATATATTTTTCTGTTTTAAGACTAAGTGATTGTTGTTGCTTGTTATAGTCAGCGATATGTTGTTGAAGTTGACTGTTGGTTAAGCGCAGCAGATTATTTCCATTTTCATTATGCGCATCCAATGAAATCTTAGCTTCATTAAGTCTAACTTCATTTTCAAATAACTCGAGCTCGATTTGATTTGATATAGGCATGATATAGGGTGTTGATCTGTTATTCATGATCTTATCCTCTGTTTTGATTAAGTTGAGTGAATTTTACACCTTTGCATAAACTGGATAAATAGTGATATAATCAAAAGACTTTTTCATAATGTGAAAATATAAAAATGGACTGGATTACGAACATAAAAAGTTTTATTGATGTTGTTGATACTAATAGTTTTTCTAAGGCTGCTGATAAACGTTACTCTTCAGCTGCTACTATTAGCAGGCGCATTACTTGGTTAGAAGATCAGGTCGGAGTACAGCTATTAGCACGCACAACTCGTAGCTTGAAGTTGACTGAAGAGGGTAAGTTCTTCTATGAAAAATGCAAAATCATCTTAGATAATTTAAACGTTATTTCACAGGGTTTGCGTCAAGAGCAAGCGTTGGCGGGTACCATCAAAATTACTATGCCTATTTCATTTGAAAAAAATTCTTTTTTGCTAGATGTGTTTCAAGCATTTTTAGAAATTTATCCTCAAGTTAAACTTGATTTAAATTTTTCAAATGACAGATGTGATTTACTTGCTAATGATTTTGATATTGCTTTTCGTGCAGCTAAAGATAAAGTTGCGGGATATCATTCTGAAGAATTGATGAAATTGAACCTAGGAATTTATGCATCTCCTGCTTATTTGTTAAAAAATGGAATTCCAAAAACGTTAAAAAATTTAGAGCATCATAATTGTTTGGTGAATCAACATTTAGGACACGTGGAGTGGGAATTTAAAAATGGAGTACGAAAAAAAATAGCAGGAAATGTAAAATCAAATTCAACGCCCTCGTTGGTGAATTTAGCGATTAAAGGATTAGGTATAGTAAGAACATTAGAACATTTTGCAGTGGATGCATTAGAGAGAAATCAGCTACAACCCGTTTTAGACAGTATGTGGCCCGCACCGTTGACTATTTATCTCGTTTATCGTTCAGACAGTGCTGCTCCCAAACGCGTGCAGAAATTTGTAGAGTTTATAAAAAATAAATTCAGTCAATTTGAAGAATAGTACTAGGGTTTTTCGCGAAAAAAATGGTTTGGAAGTTACGCGATAATAATGCTTATATTGCAACATATTGGTTCTTATCAATAAATAACCGCAACTATTTTGCCCAAGATATATTATAATGTACTTATAGGCATCTTATGAGGGTGTTCAGATGAGCGGACCGCGCAGAGTAGCTAAAATAGAGGAAGATAAAATAATTTTAGATAACGCGAATAAAGCAATCAAATTCCAATTTGATAATGCTCAATTACAGCAATCAAATAAAGATTTAAAAAATGAACTTGAAAAATTGGCTAACTTTCCGCACGAGCAAGCCAAGTTGAAAGATGTGGAAAAAAAATTAAATGAAAAAAAGATAGAATTTGAAGTAATTGAAAAAAAACTGTTAGCCTTAGAGCAAGCAGAAATTGATAAAAAGAATCCAGAAGTTTTTGAGGCGATGAAGAAAGCTTTTGAAGAGTCTAACAATAAATTATCTACAAGTAGCACATCTAAAATAGGTTCTACATTAAATAGCGATGACAAATTGGCAGTTTTTAAAAAAGTTTTTTACAGAGAAAAAGGCGTTAAATATGTTATAGGTCAGCCGCAAAATCCTAATTTACCCACTTATAAACAATTAGTTAATAATTCTAAGAATTTTACGAATCGTAATGAAGTAGGTCTCCTGCTATATGATGCTAAGCGTTTAGAAGCTGATATGCATGTCTTAAATGATAGTTATACCACTTTAGTTAAACAACAAAATCCTCCAGATATGAAAATAATAAGTGGTAAAACAAATGAATTAAATGATGCTTATAAGATAGCTAAAGATTCAAATCATTTATTGCAAGATGATCTTAATGCGCTACTCAAAGAGGTCATTACTTACAGAAACCAAACAGATAATAAGGACAAAATCAAATATACTGACGCTATGATTAAAGTGTTGCTGGAAATTAAAGACATTTCAAAAGATCAAATGACAGCAATCAATAGTGTTTTAGAAAAAAAAGGCGCGTTAAATAAAGATGATCAAGCTATATTGATGAGCGCAGTGAATGTGAGAAATTTTCCCGCTGAGGGTATGGAGAACAACGGTTCAATTAAAATGATCTCCATGCAAGCGATTTATGATACAAAACTAAAAGCACCTTTATCAGATGCGAGGCATAATTTAGGCAAGAAAAGCGGAGTTTTTCTTAATCGCGGTGCAGAAGCCCTAGATAAAATCAATCAAATTATAACGAGAATCGATGAGAAGATAGCGCATAAACCGCAAGTCTCTTTAAACAAATCCCGTTAGTCTTTCTGAAATCCTACCACAGCTTATCTAGCTGTGGTCAGCTGTATGCAATTTTCCAAATGAATAGTGCACGCTTGCCCGTATTCTAAGATGCGTTTATATTGATAGTCCAATTTAAATCGAAGGAATAAAAAAAATGAATAAATTGACTCGCGGTATGACGGAAGTTATTTTCTTTAGTCGCTGGCTGCAAGCTCCTTTATATTTGGGTCTCATTTTAGTTTTAGGTGCCTATGCATACCGCTTCATTGTCGGTTTAATTCATTTGCTTCAGCATATAACGGGTTTTCAAGATACCGAAGTCATGTTAGGGGTTTTGGATTTGATTGATGTCGTGATGATTGCAAATTTGATCATCATGGTCATCATGGGCGGGTATGAAACCTTTGTTTCGCGTCTCAATTTAGATGAGAATCCAGATCAACCTGAATGGTTGGATGAAGTGGATGCAGGCGTTATGAAAATTAAGTTGGCGCTGGCTTTGGTGGGTATTTCTTCTATCCATTTATTGCGTACATTTATAGAGCCAGGTTCTTCTAATTACACGGTCATGTGGCAAGTTCTTATTCATTTAACATTAGTGGTTTCTGCTCTGGCTATTGCTTTCACCAATAGGATTATGTCTTTTCCTAAAAAGAAAGTAGTTAAATCCTCAGCTGCGCTGATACAATAGCGGCCTTATTTGTTCGTCTAGGAAAATAATAAAGATCATGACAGTTGTTCGCACCCGTTTTGCTCCAAGCCCTACAGGCTATTTACACATAGGCAGCGCTCGTACAGCGCTATATTGTTGGTTATACGCTCGTAAAATGCAGGGAACCTTCATATTACGTATTGAAGACACTGACCTTGAACGCTCAACACCCGAGTCAGTTCAAGCCATACATGATGCTATGGAATGGTTAGAATTAAGCCATAATGAAGGCCCCTTTTATCAAACCAAGCGCTTTGACCGGTACAAAGAAGTTGCCGAAAAATTATTAGAAGAAGGCAAAGCCTATCGTTGTTATTGTTCTAAAGAACGTCTCGAAAAGTTGCGTAATGAGCAAATCGCGAATAAAGAAAAGCCTCGCTATGATGGTCTGTGCCGAAACTTGACTAAACCAGGTGAGGGCAGTTATGTGATACGTTTTCGTAACCCTGATGAAGGTGTAGTGCAATTTGATGACCTCGTTAGAGGGACGTTGACATTCAATAATAACGAGTTAGATGATTTAATTATTGCGCGTAGTGATGGGGCGCCCACTTATAATTTCACTGTTGTTGTAGACGATAGTGACATGCAAATATCACATGTTATTCGGGGTGATGATCACATTAACAATACTCCGCGGCAAATTAATATCTTGCGTGCATTAGGCGTTCAACCGCCCATCTATGCTCATGTATCTATGATATTAGGCGGGGATGGAAAACGTCTTTCTAAACGTCATGGTGCAGTCAGTGTGATGCAATATAAAGAAGATGGCATCTTACCTGAAGCGTTGCTTAATTATTTGGCACGTTTGGGTTGGTCTCATGGTGATCAAGAAATATTTTCTAAAGCGGAATTAATCGAATTTTTTGATTTAAATCATATTAATAAAGCACCTGCAGCATTTAATTTAGAAAAATTATTATGGCTAAATCAACATTATTTAAAAACAGCCGATCCTCAACATGTTGCCGATGCGCTTGCTTGGCATATGGAGCAATTGGGTTTAGATATTAGCAAAGGACCGGCTTTGGTTGAGATTGTGAAGGCACTTTGTGAAAGGTCTAAAACCCTGCGCGAGATGGCTGAAAAAAGCAGCTGTTTTTACCGAGAAATTGAGTATAACGATGCGGCTGTGAAGCAACATCTGGTGCCTGAGGTTTTACCAGCTCTCACCTTGTTACATCAGCGTTTTGAAGGTTTAACCTCTTGGAATAAAGAGGCTTTGCATCAGCTACTCGCAAGCACAAGTGAAGAGTTAAATTTGAAGCTAGGTAAAGTAGCCCAACCTTTGCGAGTTGCTGTGACGGGTGATACGATGTCACCGCCTATTGATGTCACGCTGGAGTTGCTAGGCCGCGACCGCACACTGCACAGAATAGCTGCAGCAATAAATTTATGTAAATGAGAATTATTATGACATCAGCAAGGCTCAATTTTTTTAGTAGGGATGTCAGTCCGTTATCACCCCAAGATCAAGCTAGAATGGAAGAGGCGGATGAACCAAAAGTGTCATCATCACCTCAGCCTGTGGTGCTAGAGCCTCAGCGAGCTCAGCCTAAGCGCGTTAGGCAAGATAGTTTCTGGGTAAGATGTCTCTTGATGTGTGTGGCTATTCCAGATGACGAAGAGGCTAGCGTTCCTGTTAATCAAAAACCTTAAAATTAATTGATTTCTAGGTTGACAAACAGGGTCTACCTGCCTAGAATCGCTGCTCTATTAGTGTGAGTCAACGCATTAATAAAGCGAGACTTAAAGCATCCTATACGGGGCTATAGCTCAGCTGGGAGAGCGCTTGCATGGCATGCAAGAGGTCGGCGGTTCGATCCCGCCTAGCTCCACAAAAGAGGTAGACATCCTCTGTTCAAGCACCATCAAAATGTCCCCATCGTCTAGAGGCCTAGGACATCGCCCTTTCACGGCGGTAACACGAGTTCGAATCTCGTTGGGGACGCCATTTTAATCTCGATTCACACCCGGTAATTTCCAAAATTTGGCTCTTTCCCACTTTAGGGGGCACTCAGTTTAAGAGGCTCTTTCCCACTTTAGGGGGCACTCAGTTTAAGAACACAACACTCTAACTCGTAATCGGTAATTTTCAAAATTTCTAAATCCATATGCTCTCCTTTGTATCAATTTCATCTTTCTATGAAACCCCGGCTCTTTCCCACTTTAGGGGGCACTCAGTTTAAGAACACAACACTCTAACTCGTAATCGGTAATTTTCAAAA
>JARLJN010000097.1 GCA_031291255.1 Gammaproteobacteria bacterium | reverse complement strand
TCACTGCTGTCGTCCCGGACAAATCATTATCGTCATAACTTTTCACTGCTGTCGTCCCGGACAAATCATTATCGTCATAACTTTTCACTGCTGTCGTCCCGGACAAATCATTATCGTCATAACTTATCACTGCTGTCGTCCCGGACAAATCATCGTCGTCATAACACTGTTGTCGTCTCGGGCAAATCATCATCGTCTTAATACTGTTGTCGTCTCGGACAAATCATTATCGTCATAACTTATCACTGCTGTCGTCCCGGACAAATCATCGTCGTCTTAATACTGTTGTCGTCTCGGACAAATCATTATCGTCATAACTTATCACTGCTGTCGTCCTGGACAAATCATTATCGTCATAACTTATCACTGCTGTCGTCCCGGACAAGCGCCGTCCACTGAGTTTAAAAGTATCATTGAGCTCACACGGCGCGCGATCCGGGATCCAGTCAGTTAGCGGCAAACAAAAGAATTCATATTGGTTACTCTAATGCTACATCTAGTCACAGAATATGATTTATGTGATTCGCTCAATGTTGTAAAAAAACTGGATCCCGGATCGCGCGCCGTGCTAGGCCGATTATACTTTCAAGTCCAGTGTACGGCGCTTGTCCGGGACGACAACAGTGTTAAGACGATGATGACTGGTCCGGGACGACAACAGTGACGTCCGGGACGACAGCCGCGGTCAGCTCTATAGGCGGTAGTTGTTCGGGGCGACAACAGTGTTATGACGACAATGACTGGTCCGAGACGACAATAGAGGTGTTTAAGTCGTTAACCAACTGATAAATAATAATAAATTTATTTTCAAACCATTTTAAAAGGTGCTGTCACGATAACATTATGTTTCTGTTCAATATTGGTATATTTCTATCATTATATTGCCCTCTGTAATTTAAATAATCTCATTAATTCAATAAGTTAACCATAAAATTTCTTCAGAATATCTTAATAATTTAGATGTATACTTAACATACAGTATTTGGAGAATTGTATATTATGTGTAGCAATGAGTTTACAAAAAAGAGTTTATTCTTGGAGGACCTAAGTCCTAGCGAGATGGAGCTTATTTGTGGCTTAGATTTAGAAGAAAATACTGAAGCGCAAATGTTAAAAAAAGATTTATCCAGAGTACTTCATCATGCTTATAAAAATGGTGAGCATATAAATTCAAAATATTATTGTGCGAAAGACAAATCTAAAGCTATTAAGTACGGTCATATAGCAGATGTTAATGAATTAGAACAAGAAACATTATTCAGAGCTCAATCTGTTTATCTCGCATCACGTAGATTTAACGATGCACGATTATTACTTTTACGTACGCAAAGAGTGTTGAATGCGTTAGGCGAGACTGCTTTAAATTGCACTAGCCAAATTTTATCTATCACTGGGATGTCATATTTACTGAGATTTATTTTTGATTTGGGCGTTATCTTAAAACACGGTTTCTCTCCAGAAGGTGATCATGAAAAAGCATTAAGTTATAGTGAGCGTTTCAGCTTGGCTTGGAACAGAGACGGCCGTAAATTTAGAATGCGAAATGACGCAGTCTGGTTTGTGGTGAATGCTTCAGGCTTTGTCTTGGCTTTTTTTACCGGAGGCATAACAAAACTCGTATCTAAGGGGCTAGGGTTAATGGGGTTTGGTTTCGACGTTGGGCATGAATACAGTGAATTTTCTGCTGTTAAGAAACAAGAAAATCTTATGGTTAAAATTGAAAATCATATCAAAGAAATTGATGACAATATTGATCGTGAAAAAAAGGTATTAGAATTAAAATATGAAACATTAGATAATTTATTATTGCCATCACCTGAGTCAAGTTTAGAAAAAAATAATAAAATTAATAAAGTTAAATCAGATATAAATGACACTTTAGTAAAACAAAATAATAATTATAAAGAAAAGCAAAAATATACTCACATGCTTACTCAATTAAATAGTAAAACCACCAAAGATAGAAATCTCCGTCGATATATAGTTGGCGCAACAGCGGTTTTATTTGTTGCTATGACGGCTATTTATTTGTGGCCTGCATATTTAACTTTGTTTGCGATTGCTGCTGGAGCAGCATTAATTTCGGGAAGTATAGTTAATGGATTTGGCAGACGATTATATAATGGTTTTAAAGAGTTGTTTTCCAGCAAACAGAAACCAGTTGAAGTCATAAGCCGTAACACTACTTATAAAAATGGTTTAAGAAAAATATTACAACAACCAAATTACAATACTTCAACCTTACCTCCAGCTCCTCCAGCTCCTCCAGCTTCGCCAACTGCTCAAGCTACACCAGAAGTTCCAGCTTCACCTATTACAGTATCTCCTGTAGTTGTGGTGTCACCAACTGACCAAACCTCACCAAAAGCAAACATTCTTATTTCGAATTCTATTTTCTCACCAATAACTAGGAGTAAAAACGCTAAGCAAGCAGCAAGAAAAAAAGCTAAGCGAAAATCAGCAAGAAGGAAAGTGGTATCGCCGTCTAAATCCAACCATACATAGTTGATGAACCCAGCTTAGGCTGTATGGTTTTAATGAATGTAACATCATAATAAAAATAGATAATTTATTGAAAAAAATAATATTAAAATTCACTGCTATACTTAACTTGATACTATCGCTATAGGTAACTCAGATGCAAGGTAGAAACTTAAAGCAAAGTGATGAAATAAATACTCTACCAGAAATGGCGAGAGAATTTATTGAGCTTTTGTGGGCCGATAAAACGCAAGATCATGCAAAATTATTGGCTGCGACGAGTAATGATTATTTAAAATATCTTGCACATTTGTCAGGTCATAATATTCAATGGAATTCTGTTCAGATAAAAAAGCTAACAGATGAGATTAAGCTGATGCTTGTTAATTTTTCAGAAGATGTATCTGCTATGAAAATTTTAAATGCAATACAAGAAGATGTATTGCAAGATGGAAAAATAATGCAAAAAAGTTTTGAAGAATCCGATTTAGAATATGTGAATGTTCAAATTGCAGAATTGCATACCGAACTTAAAGAGTTAGCACACAATCATAAATATGCATCTTCATCTTCAGTATCCTCTCCACAAAGACTATTTTCAGGAAGATCAGATATTGATAATTTACGTCTGCAGAGCCCTGAAGCTGCAAAAAAAGATTATTTGGTATTCACTCAAGCTAATGATGCACGACAGTTGGCTCAAATGCACTTAGGTAGGGCTACGCAAGCTAGGGCGGAAGGAGATATTAATCTTGCAATTGAAGAATTAGTAGAAGCCAGAAATCTTTATGCAACTATCCCGGTTAATTTAGATAGAGATGTTCTTGAGAATGAAATTTACAATATAAATTTTCAACTCGCTGAATCCTATAATCTGATCTCGGATTCACTTTTTGAAAAAAAAGATTATTTACTCGCCATTAGAATGATAAAATCTGCAATTGAAACATTCCCAGAAGGCAAAGACAAATACCAAGATAAAACAATAAAAGCTAAGTATGCTGATGCTCTTGCTTACGCTTATGCGATGCAAGGAGAAGTGAGTTTGAATAATAAGAAATATGGTACAGCTTTAGAGGAGTTTGCAGAAGCTTATAAATATGCGGTGGAGGCTCATAAGCAAGATTCAAGATATGACCATAAAGAAAATGTTAATTATCGCATTATTTTTTGTAATCATGCTCAATTATTCGATGCAGATCAAAAGTTAGATGAAGAGAGTAGGTTGAAGTTGCTGAATAATGCTGTTGATCTATTTTTTAAATATGCCGATGTTTATTGTGGCAGACTAGACTATATAAATCTATTGACCGATTTATTCAATCAGATTCAGATAATTATTTCAAATAAGATGCAAGATAAAAAAGTTACACCTGATGAAATGATTCATCTTTTTGAACAATTTGAACTTTCTAAAGATATCTTCACGTCATACCCTAAAGATAATACACTAACGCATTTACTTACACAGCATCAAAGATCATTAATAACATTGTTGAATCAATATGCTGATTCTGTGTGGAAAAATAATGATTGGAAATTTGCAGAAAAATTTTATCGTATGAGTTTAAAAGCAATCACTAAAATCTCTCATGATTTAGGTGAGGTAGAGTTCGAGGAAGATAAATGCGTTCTCATTACTAATATACAAGCTTGTCTTGATGAGCAAGCTTTATTACTCGTGAAACAAAAAAAATGGTTAGATATGGCTAAATTATATGTCGAAGTAGTTAAGCTATATTCTGAAATTAAAGAATCATTACTTACTCCTGAAATGATAGAGTCTAAGCGCGGTTATGAGCAAGGCATACTCGCTTATTTTAAATTTTATATTGATGATTTAAAGAGTGTAGATAACAAGGAAAAACTTTTTAGTGAAGCTTTTGCTTTAATTAAAGATTTAAATTTACCTGACATCAAACAAGAATTGCAAGCGCATTTTGATTATATCAATAATGAGTCTAAACGCCCCAGCATGTGAGGCGTTGACAATTTTTCTATTCCCAATTGATAATGACTTTTCCACTTTGACCTGATGCCATGGTTTCAAATGCTTTATCATAAGCATGCAAATTGAATTGCTGTGTAATAACAGGTGAAATATCCAAACCGCTTTGCAACATAGAAATCATTTTATACCAAGTCTCAAACATTTCACGTCCGTATATTCCTTTAACGTGTAAGCCTTTCATGATGATATTGTTCCAATTGATTTGTGTTTCTGGTGGCAAAAATCCAAGTAAAGCAACTTTGCCAGCATGATTCATATGATCTAACATGTCGTTAAAAGCCGTTGGATTGCCTGACATTTCTAACCCTATATCAAATCCTTCACGCATACTTAACACTTCCATGGCTTCTGTGAGTGTGCTCTCACTGGTGTTTAGAGCAATGGATGCACCCATGGTTTTAGCGAGATTTAATCGATAAGGATTAACATCTGTTATAACAACATGGCGTGCACCTGCATGACGTGCAATGGCGGCTGCCATTATTCCCACAGGGCCTGCACCTGTAATTAAAACGTCTTCACCGACTAAATCAAATGACAATGCAGTATGTGCAGCATTTCCTAAAGGATCTAATATCGCAGCTTGATTATCAGGAATAGATTTAGGAATAGGGTAGGCATTCACAGCAGGCAGGCTCAGGTATTCTGCAAAACAGCCTGTGCGTGTTACACCTATGCTTTCATTTTTGCGGCAAACATGGCGTCTGCCTGCGCGGCAGTTGCGACAAAATCCACACGCTATATGTCCTTCACCTGAAACACGATCACCTATTTTAAAGCCATGGACTTCTTTGCCCATTTCTACAATTTCACCAACGAATTCATGTCCTATTGTTAAGGGTATAGGCACATTTTTTTGTGCCCATTCATCCCATTTGTAAATATGAATATCTGTGCCGCATATGGCAGTTTTTTTAATTTTAATGAGTACGTCATTGTGTCCTACAAATGGCATGTCTACATTTTCCATCCATATGCCAGGTGCATGTTTAGATTTAACGAGTGCTTTCATGAGTGTCCTTAATTATTGTATAACATTATGTGCTCTGCCCACTTTTTCAAATGCAGTTAATGCTTTGTCTAAATGTTCTTTTTCATGTGCAGCGGAAATTTGTGTACGTATGCGTGCTTGTCCATGCGGTACTACAGGATAAGAAAATCCTATGACATAAATACCTTCTTTTAATAAATCATCTGCCATGTTTCTAGCGAGAGTTGCATCGCCTAACATGACTGGAATAATAGGGTGTACACCGGGTACTAATTGGAAGCCCAATTTTTCTAAACCCGCTCGAAAATATTGACTATTGTGATGTAATTTTTTTGAAAGTTCATGACTTGTTTCAAGCATGTCTAATACTTTTATAGAGGTTGCGACTATCACGGGAGCGAGTGTGTTTGAAAATAAATAGGGGCGTGATCGTTGACGTAACCATGAAATAATTTCACGTTTACCGCTGGTGTATCCACCGGATGCTCCGCCTAATGCTTTACCTAGTGTGCCAGTGTAAATATCAATTTTATTACCTACATTGTGATATTCAGGCGTGCCTCTTCCGTTTTCTCCCATGAAGCCCACAGCATGCGAATCATCCACCATGACCATTGCGTTATAACGTTCTGCTAAATCACAAATCACGGGTAAATTAGCAATAATGCCATCCATAGAAAAAACACCATCTGTTGCTATGATGCGATAGCGGCAATCTCTGGCGAGTTCTAATTGTTTTTGTAAATCAGCCATATCATTATTGGCATAACGAAAACGTTGAGCTTTGCAAAGACGTATGCCATCTATAATGCTTGCGTGATTTAAAGCATCGCTGATAATGGCATCTTCTGGACCCAGTAACGTTTCGAATAAACCACCGTTTGCATCGAAGCAGGAAGAATAGAGTATAGTGTCTTCTGTTTTTAAAAATGAACTCATACGACTTTCTAATTCTTTGTGTATATCTTGTGTGCCGCAGATAAAGCGTACCGAAGACATGCCGAATCCATGTTCTTCTAATGCAGTTTTTGCAGTATTGATTAATTCAAAATTATCGGCTAAGCCTAAATAATTATTGGCACAAAAATTTAAAACATCATGATTTTGTACTGAGATTAATGCGCGTTGGGGAGAGGTGATTACGCGTTCTTCTTTGTATAATCCATTTTTTTTGAGATTAGCTAGCTCATCTGAGAGGTGATTTAGAAATGATGTGGTCATCGAGTTGTCCTTATGTAAAATAGAATTCTATCGTAGCCCGGATTGAGTGTAACGAAAATCCGGGTTTAGTTTCAAAGATTCTCGCCTGTAATCCTGGATTTTCGCTGTGCTCAATCCAGGCTACTGATTGGTGTACATTCTTTTTGTTCTTCTTCATAATCTAAAGCACCTATCCTTGCACGTGTATTGTCAGTTTGAAAAAAGCTGAATGGATTTGGCAGGGCAGTATAGTCTGAATAATGATTGCAGAGTTGTGCCTCTCGTGTGTAGTGAGGAGTCACCATTTTTAATAGTTCTTTGTCTTGTTTTGAAAGAGTAATATTAGCCATCAAGCGTTTTGCTTCTACATTATCTTGTCTTATGCTTTCCATTAAGTAAGGGTAAGCGATTTCTATGTTCAGATGCGAATATAAATAACATCCTAATGTAAGATTGTCTTGGCCAGATAAAAACTCTGGACGTATCTCTTTTAAATATGAGAGCCCGACTTCAATATTTTGTTTTTCCATTTCTGCAAGTCCAAATTGAAATTTTATGACATGAATTTCAGGGATAGTATTTTTTATTTCATCCATGTTTTCTATAAAATTTGTCATGATGTGAAGCATGTTTATTCTGACTAAATCATCTGTGGGCAGGAATATATCTTCATTCCATAATGAAAATACGACAGATGAATTTAATAAAAATGCATGTCCAAGCATGGTTGGGTTATTCAGTGCCATAGCGCACAGATAAAATATTTCAACAGTAGGTCTATCATTTAATATATGTTCTAGATCTTGAACTATATGTGTATGTATTTCAGACCCGGGACGACATTGGTAAATGGCTTTTCTATAGCGGAGTACTGATTTTTTCAATTCTTCGTTATTTTTATGAGTATGAAAATATAAGCGTCCATAGTAATAGTTTACGATTGCATGATATTGTCGCATTTGCATATTTACGTCTTCAAGATAACGTGAAAACAGTATGGAGTCTTTAACGTAAGGATAAAAAGAATGAGACTGATAAATGCTTGTTATATCGCATTCTGAGAGTAAGGATTTATAGTAACCCTTAGTAAAACCTATTACTAATTTACTTTCAAAATTATTATTAAATTTGCTAGCGTTACTTTTGATAGTATTTATTTTTTTATGCTGAGAATTTAAAATTTCATTAAATATAGGTTTAATAAGGTCTAGTCTGTTTTCTAACGGAATAAGATTTAATACTCGACCCGCGCTATAACGGCATTCTAATAAAGTTTTTTGAAATTGCAGCGAAAAAGCATAACGTTTATTTTCGGGCAATAAATTGACTATATCGTGTAAATGGTAAATCGGATGTATTAATTCTTTTAAGTACCTCGAATAATCAAATCGCATGTGCTCCGGCAATAATTGTAAAACCGCAGTAATGTTGTGACCCACTGAAATGAATTTTCTAAATCGTAAAGCGTATTCGAATTTATGATGATCGGGTAAGAAAGCTAAATTCTTTATGTAAGACGTTTCATTACCAATTAATTTTTGCATGATTGCTAAATAATGGTATCGCAAATTGATAGGAAGCAGCGGTGTGATATCTGTAATTTGATAGGCATGGTTTAGAATTTTTTTAAAATCTAGGGATAATGTTAATCGTTGATTATCGGGTATTAAGGGTAAAACTTTAATGAGGTTATCTGCAAACTTGAGTACAGGCTTTTTTAGTTTAACAAATTCAAAACGGTGTTGGGGCGGCAGTAGTGGGAGGATTTCAAGTAAGTCTATTATATTGCTTACTTTCTTATGAAATTCAATAGCGTGTGCTAAACGATTCTGCAGGGGTAAATTTTTTAATTGTGTGACTAAAAAATTCATAAGGGTACGCACCACTTTTGTTGTTAGTTAGTTTAACTGAAATTGTTTTAAAAACCAGAGTTAATGCTTGGATCGATGAGGATGCGCTTTGGGTTTGTGCTCTGATGGGGTACAGTGGTCTATGCATTCATTGCATAATTCTTTTAAAGCTAATGCGTTGTCATTCGGGTTGTCTATGATGTCGGGTCTAACTTTGAGTAAGAGTAAAATAAAATTTAAGACGTTTCTGTAATCATCGTTTGGAATATAACGGTCTTTCAGGACAGCATTAATGCGCTTAATTTCCTTAGACTCAGGAGCCAACACTTCAAGTGACCGTATCAGTTTTTCTTGTAATGTTGTATTGTCCATGGGTTTCCTGTGACACTCGATTTTGTCTATATAGTTTAATTATAACCCAGTTTTTTGAGATTATATTATGAAAACAAAAATACCACCCAGATTGTTATGGGCTTGCCGCCGCGGTATGTTGGAACTTGATGTTTTATTAGGTAATTTTTTAACCGAAAGTTATTTGTCATTATCCACCGAAGATCAGGCATTATTCGAACAATTACTCACTTGTAATGACCAAGAGTTGTTTGAGTGGTTAACGGGAAGAACCCCAGTCACGGATGCCACATTTACCATTTTAGTTAAAAAAATACGTGATCATGCTAAAAATCGACATGCACATTAAACCCTCTAAATATTATCTAAGCATCATGCTGCTTTTATTCGTTGTGAGCCTTGCGATTGTGATTTCGTTATCTGTGACGCTATGGGTAAAAGCAGCTTTAATTGCCGGTGTATGTTTGTATTTGGGTTTTATCCTTTGGGATCAATGCCTATTGAACTCTGCTTTAGCCGTTCATGGCTTAAGTTATGATGACGGTTGGTTTCTGCATGAAAAAAATTCGATGATAGCGGCTAGTTTATGCGGCTCTAGCACCTTAACAGGGTTTGTGAGTATTTTACGTTTTGCAGTGGAAAATAAAAAAAAGAAGCGCTCTTTTTTGATTTTCAAAGATTCTATTTCACCGGGTTTATACAGGCAATTGTTGGTGCAATTGCGTACGCTAAAATAATAACCCCGGATTTTCGCTGCACTCAATCCGGGCTACGATCATTATTATTTATCCTGTAACCCGGATTTTCGCTGCACTCAATCCGGGCTACGATCATTATTATTTATCCTGTAACCCGGATTTTCGCTGCACTCAATC
>JARLJN010000096.1 GCA_031291255.1 Gammaproteobacteria bacterium | reverse complement strand
GGTTTCCACGATTCCACGACAGTTACGTACACCGACGGTACGTTTCGCCGACATTATTTTTCACCGACATTTGGACTTGGCAAATAAATTTTAATGACCGGTTATAATTGCGAATTAATACTACAAAAGCCGACTATTATAAAAACATGTTGGAGGCCAGTAGTGATGAGGATGATGCTAATGATTCTGTAATTGAAAATGCGTTGGATTTTCTCTTGATGACTATTTTGATGATTTCTATCCCCAAGAGGCGATTCAAGTCCCCCCAGAGCATCAGCATATGCTGGACAGAATCATGGCAATTACCCCAAAAACTAAAAGAGGAAAACCCAACTTAATGCACCTTGGATGCTTATTTATAATGGACAAAAAAATCCTTACGTGGCACAAAATCTATTGGAAATGTAAGGTCAGTTCATGCAAAGCCAGAGCGAACACCACTCGGGGTGAGTTAGATGGGCCAGACGAGAATTTGGTTCAAACGCATGGGCACACGGTTAATAATGTATTATCACCGTGCTTACAACTGGAAAATTATGACGCATTTCACAACCGAGCAAAACAGCTGATAAAAGAACTGTGTATGACTGATCACCTTCGCTATAAGGAAGCATATGATGTAGTTATTAAAGTTATGGGAATGTATAATGAGAAAATAGAGTCCAAATGCATATACCTTCATCACACTCAATGCATATACCAACAGACTCACACTCACAACTGTCACTGCCCGAAGGCATTGGCATATATGCTCCACATGGAACCCAAGGGTAAGGAAATTCTCCTGGTTGTGGTGGAACCATTATCAGCGGATAATAATGCGCATTTGAGCGCTCGTCCACCTTAATGTCGTTAACACTCGAAGCATGACAGGTCCACATTTTACAATTCTTTTTTATAGGGAAAGAAATTGGGCGATAGTTGCCTGCGGTTTTACATTCTACAAAGCTACAGGTACTCTCCACAGTTGACTTGGTTTCCTCAGACTTAGCAATAATTGCAGATGCATCAAATTCCTCTTTTGACAAATCAAATTTTATTTGCATATTAACTTTTCTTGTATCACGATCAGACAATTCAGAATTGCTCCATACTGCCTCTGACTCTGGACTGTCCAGGAAAATGTACTTTGTACTGGAAGGACGCTTTCTTTTCTTTGCTGCTCCACCACTTGCGTTGGACGAGCTCATTTTTACTTCTAAATACAATGTGGAAATGACAGGAGTGAAAGGATTTCATTTTCGCCAAGTCCAAATGTCGGTGAAAAATAATGTCGGTGAAACATACTGTCGGTGAAAAATACTGTCGTACAAACCTACTGTCGGCGTACGGCACACATACCCT
>JARLJN010000095.1 GCA_031291255.1 Gammaproteobacteria bacterium | reverse complement strand
TCGCAACGACGCCCTTCTGCTACAGACGAACCGTTGCTACCCCACCTGAGCTGTTACTTTTGATTCAATAGAAAACTTGATTAATCTCATTAGGATATGAATTTTCCTTCGTATAAATACAATATTTTAAAACTTAAATCAGGTGATTTGTTTTGCTGATTAGGTCGGGGACCAATATGTTAAATTGTGTCATTGCCATCATTACCCCATTAACCTCTTTTATTGCTATATCCTTTGCTTCTGTAGCATCGCTGGTGCAGGTAATTTCGATATTATAAAGCATCCAGAATACCATGCTCCCAATCGAGCTATAGAAGGCAGCGTGTATATGATTTGGATTTATAGTACCACCTGACTTGATGTATGTACGCAACATTCGAGTGTAGATTGACAATGAAGAATCCGCTGTGCCACTCCAACCAAGGCTTGCACGTACAATTTCGCGAGTTGGATTCAATTTTCTGGCAGATTCCCAATCAATCAAGATCGGTTGCTCAGTTTTATCCCAAAGGACGTTGAACTGATTCAAATCGCCATGCGTAACAACAGTATCTTCTAAAAGAATAGGAATAACAGCCAAATAATTATTATTCATGGATAAAATAAGATTTTGGTTTTCTTTTAGCGTTTTTGCAAATGAGCATTTAAATGATACAGCTTTATCAATCGCGTCTACAATACTGTCACTAGAGTGTATGGTCTTACCCCGCTTCAATAGACACTTATTTTTGATAAAATATAAATCAAACGAAGAGGTGTCAGATGACAAGATCAGTAAGAAGATATACAAAAGAATTCAAGCAAGAAGCTGTGCAACTAGCGTTAAAATCTCCCTCAGTTAGTAAAACAGCAGAAGGTTTAGGCATCCCTTTAGCTACGTTACATACCTGGATCAATCAATTAAAAGCTAAGCCTAGCACAAAAGTGGATGATAATAAAAACAAAGACATAGCTGCATTAATCGAAGAAAATCGCCGCTTACATAAAGAACTAATGATCGCAAAGGAGGAGAAAGAAATCCTAAAAAAGGCGGCAGCCTACTTCGCTCAACACCAGAAGTAAAATACCAATTTATTCAGTCAAATCAATCGTATTTTAGTATAAAAAGGATGTGTTACATGCTATCCGTTGAACGAAGTGGTTATTACGCTTGGCTTAAGCGCATTCCGGGTAAACGTGAGCTTGCTAATAATTCATTAGATCTAAAAATTACATCGTTATTTAGAGTTAACCAGCAACGCTATGGGGCCCCTAGAATAACCAATGAATTAAAGGCAAATAATGAAATATGCAGCAAAAATAGAGTGGCGCGTCGCATGAAATACCTTAAATTACGGGCCAAAGCAAAAAGGAAATTTAGGGTCACGACTGACTCTAAACATAACCTACCTATCGCTCCTAACTTACTCAATCGCAATTTCCACGCTACGCAGCCTAATCAGAAATATGTGGGAGACATAACCTATGTTTGGACAAATGAAGGATGGCTATATTTAGCAGTTGTGATCGATCTTTATTCTCGGGCAGTAATTGGTTGGTCTATTCAACCTACTATGACACGTCAACTGGTTTGTGATGCACTCACCATGGCCTTATGGCGTCGTGGTTTTCCGCGTGGGGTTTTATTCCACTCCGACAGAGGATCTCAGTATTGCTCAAGTGACTATCAAAAGCTCTTGAAAAAATATGGCTTTACTAGCAGCATGAGCCGCAAAGGTAATTGCTGGGACAATAGCGTAGCAGAAAGTTTTTTTAATTCTCTAAAGATAGAACTAATTTATGATTATCGCTATAAAACAAGGGAAGAAGCAAAACAAAGCATTTTCCATTACATTGAAGCGTACTATAATCGGGTCCGTCGCCACTCTGCTATCGGTTCCATTGCTCCTTTGGTATTCGAGAAGCAGCGTGTAGGTCTCGTATAACTGTGTCTATAAAATCGGGTCAAGACCAAAATGATGTACTTGTGGTTTGGAAGCTAGATCGCCTTGGTCGTTCGCTGAAACATTTGGTTGAGCTTGTTCAGCAACTAATGGAAAAAAACATTGGCCTGTGCAGTTTAAATGATCCTATCGATACTGATCTTGCTACCATTTTGCGGACACATCGAAGCTAGAAATTAAGTACAATTGACCCGCCCCCAAAAAC
>JARLJN010000094.1 GCA_031291255.1 Gammaproteobacteria bacterium | reverse complement strand
AATGGGATTACAGAGGGGTTTCATAGAAAGATGAAATTGATACAAAGGAGAGCATATGGATTTAGAAATTTTGAAAATTACCGATTACGAGTTAGAGTGTTGTGTTCTTAAACTGAGTGCCCCCTAAAGTGGGAAAGAGCCGAAATTCGTAATGCTCCAAAAAAACAAAATCCAATTCCAGGAGTTTGTAACTACTTCAGTGGCAAACCTAAAAAGAAATGGCAAGTTCATTATTTCGATTTGCCTGGCATTAAGCGCTTTCACTTTGTTAAGTTTAAATGAAAGTTGTTTTGCAAGCTCATTCCGCGATATTCAAGATAGAATTCAAAAAAAAGATATCTGTGAAATTGATTATAGCCCATCTAAAAAAGCTGCTATTGTTAATATAGATTGTGGGTCAGCTATTTATGTAAATTTTAAAAATAAAAAAATCCAAAACATAATAAAGCATTGGCCGAATGTTTTTGTGACTTGGAAGTCAGAAAATATCGCTCATTTAAGAGGTCCTTGTGGAACTGGGTGCGAGCAATCAATTATATTTATCGTGCCATCAACAAAAATTGTTTGTCCAACACATGAATATAGAATTGAAAGTTTAAATCCTAATGAGCCACCTGATTTTTATAATAATGATCCTTTGCTAATTGATCCGTATAAAAAAATATATGTTTGCTACGCTGAAGATAATGTTATTCAAGTGTTTCAGATGCCAAAAAAGTTGCAAATGACTATCCGCCCACCTGTGGGTTCCTATGCAGATGAAGCTAGCATTCAAGGTAATCATCTTGTGATTATTTATCGAAATAGGCACAATTTTGCGAAAAAAATTATTTATCCAATGATTAAGGGCTCTACCCCACATAAGGGGGCACTTTAATCAAAAATGAATTACCTTACTTATTGATTAGATGAGTAAAGGAGATTAAAGATGGTGGCTATGGGTGGACTCGAACCACCGACCTCAGCATTATGAGTGCCGCGCTCTAACCGGCTGAGCTACATAGCCATTTCTGCGGAGGGGTATTCTCAAAGTTTTAGGTGGGTGTTGTCAAGGTTAATGTTGTATCTTTATAATTTAAGAGCATTAATCTTGCTTTCAAATAGCCATCAATGAGCTTCTCGAGACGAGCCAAGCTAAATTCTGCGCATCTAGCGCATGATTTGTTCAAATTGCGCTCATCCAAAATGAGTTATGTAAAAATATTGCATATCTACCTAATGTTGCGTAAAATCTCCAACCTTTCGAAGACCATCTAAAAAAGTGGTTTTCTCCTTGTCTTTCGGGCTTGCGCCCAAAGGCTGAATAAACCGTAAGGAGAGTTAAATGAAGCATTATGAAATCATATTCATGGTTCATCCGGATCAAAGTGAGCAAGTTCCCGGCATGATAGAGCGTTATACCAATATCGTTACCCAGCATAAGGGTAAAGTCCACCGTACAGAAGATTGGGGTCGACGTCAGTTGGCTTATCCTATTGATAAAATTCTCAAAGCACATTATGTCCTAATGAACGTTGAATGCGATACAGAGTCTCTAGACGAGATTAGCAATGCATTCCGTTATAATGATGCAGTTATTCGTAACCTGATTTTAAATGTTAAGCATGCGGTTACTGAGCCTTCTCCATTGTTAAAAGAAAGAGAATATCGCACTGACTCAGCTTCTTCCGATTCTGATAAAGGTCGATACAAGAAGCCTGTTACTGCAGAAGATGCTGAATCTGTTAATCAAGAATAATTGGAGTTTATATAATGGCTACTTATTTTCGTCGTAAAAAGTTTTGTTATTTTACTACTAACAAAATCGCTGAAGTGGATTACAAAGATGTTAATCTTTTGAAAAAATTTGTGACTGAAAGCGGTAAGATAGTACCAAGTCGTATTACGGGAACTAAAGCACGCTTCCAACGTCAATTAGCTGCTGCTATTAAATTAGCACGCTATTTGTCTTTGCTGCCTTATTGCGACAAGCATTAATTTCTTTTAATGCTATTAAAACGCATTTCAGATTATGTTTTGCGAAGCCGACTCGATGCGATGCTGGCTGCTTTTATTTGTGCATTTATCCCTTTAATAGGCGGTCTAAGCATCGTTATTGCCGCCTTTGTAACGCTGCGTAAAGGGATATATGAAGGAACTCTAGTTGTTATAGCAGCAACACTTCCTATTTTAATTGGATATTGGGCTTATCCAGGAAGTGAGCAAGAAGTCGGTTTAAGCGTTACCCAGGTGTTGTTTTTAATGTTGGCGACAAATGGTTTGACCTGGATGTTTGCAGTTTGGCTGCGTCAGTATTCTAGCTGGAGCTTGTTGCTTCAGGGTGTGGCATTGTTAGGTGTGATAACAGTTGGTATGGTGCATTATCTGAGCCCTGATATACAGGCTTTTTGGGATAAGCAGCTCACTTCTTATTTCACTCATGTCATACAAAATACGAATACAGATGCAGGGCCCATGACTGAAATGGAGCTTAGAAATATAATAGGTTATGTTAAGCGTTATATGACCGGTGTTGTTTTTATTTTTATTACTTTTAACGCATTGTTACAAGTATTTTTGGCACGGTGGTGGCAGGCTGTAGTGTTTAATCCTGGTGGTTTACGCAAAGAGCTTTGTGATATCCGCATGGGTCATGTTATAGGTGTAATATTTGTCCTTGGGTTAGTGTACTCGTATTGGAACAATGATGTCATTGTCGACATTATGCCTATTTTATATCTAGTCTTTGGTTTAGCGGGTTTTAGTTTGCTACATGCAATGATAGGCACTCGAAAAACTGGATGGATATGGATTGCGCTAATGTATGGAGCATTAATCATAGTTCCTATAATAGCAGTTATGATTGCAATGTTGGCTTTGATTGATACGTGGGTAGATTTTCGTAGTAGGTTAACTAAACAAACTTAATTTTAGTATGTTGTTCATGTGAGGTGTTTTGTGGAAATTATTTTATTAGAAAAAATTCGTAATCTGGGCGCATTAGGCGACAGAGTGAATGTTAAGTCAGGTTATGGCCGTAACTTCCTTATTCCTAAAGGAAAAGCAGCTTACGTAACAGAAGCTAATATTGCTAAGTTTGAAGCACGTCGTGCTGAGTTAGAAAAAATTGCTGCTGAGCATGTCAAAGCTGCTGAGACTAGAAAGAAAGCATTAGTAGCGCTAGGTGTAGTGACCATTATTGCTAAAGCAGGTGATGAAGGTAAATTATTTGGTTCCATAGGAACACGTGATATTGCTGAAGTAATTACACAAGCCGGCGTAGAAATTGAAAAAAGTGAAGTTGATTTACCTACGGGTGTTCTGCGTCATATAGGTGAATATGATATTGTTATTGAATTGCACAGTGATGTAAAAGCTGCTGTGAAATTGAGTGTTGTATCTGACGCTAAAGATGAAGATCAAGAATAAGTTTTGATTAAAGGTGAATTATGAGCTTGTTGTTGTAATTCACCTTACTTCTAATTTCCACATACCTTTGGACAATCCGCTTTGATAGTGCGAAAATTCATTAACTAATCATCTGTTAATTTAGAATTTTTGACTGCCCTCATGGAAATACAATCCTCAACAAAACGTTATAAAAAAAACCCTACTGCTACTCCTTCGGATTCAGTAAAAGTCCCTCCTCATTCTATTGAAGCAGAGCAATCTGTTTTAGGTGGTTTGATGATTGATAATAGAGCCTGGGATACGATTGCAGACCGTGTGCGAGAGAATGATTTTTATCGTTATGATCACCGTTTAATTTATCGTGTGATGGGTAAGTTATCTGCGCAGAATAAACCACTAGATGTGTTGACTGTTGCAGAATCGCTCAGAGAAATCAATGAACTTGAAAATGCTGGTGGCGAAGTCAGCTTATTTGAACTTGCTAATAACACGCCCAGTGCCGCGAATATTAGTGCTTATGCTGATATAGTTCGTGAACGTTCAGTAATGCGGCAATTAATTGCTGCCGCCAATGAGATTGCTAATAATGCATTTAACCCACTGGGGCGCACGAGTGCTGAATTATTAGATGTAGCAGAGCGACATGTATTTGCTATTACAGAGCAAGGGGCTCGTGTTGGCGGCCCTCTCAACGTTAAAGAATACTTAGCTAAAACCATGGATAGGATAGATGAATTATTTCAATCTAAAAATCCTATCACGGGTGTACCCACAGGCTACCATGATTTTGATGCGATGACGTCTGGCTTACAACCCTCAGATTTAATCATTGTAGCAGGTCGTCCTTCCATGGGTAAAACCACATTAGCAATGAATATTGCAGAACATGTGGTAATAAAAAGCCAAGCACCTGTTTTAATATTTAGTATGGAAATGCCAGGTGAAGCAATCGTGATGCGATTGTTATCTTCATTGTGTCGTATAGATCAATTAAGAATTCGAACCGGCAAATTAGAAGATGAAGATTGGCCGCGTATTAGTTCAACTGTGAGTATGCTGTCTGAGGCGCCATTATTTATAGACGATACTCCTGCACTCAGTCCTGTTGAGTTGCGTGCGCGAGCAAGACGTCTTACTAAAGAGCATGGCCAATTAGGATTGATCGTTATCGATTACTTGCAGTTGATGCAAGTGCCTGGCAATAACGAAAATCGTACTGCAGAAATTTCTGAAATATCTCGCTCATTAAAAAGTTTAGCAAAAGAATTAAAAGTACCTGTCATTGCTTTGTCTCAGTTGAATCGAGGTTTAGAGCAACGCGCAGATAAGCGTCCTGTCATGTCAGATTTACGTGAGTCAGGCGCAATAGAACAAGATGCAGACTTAATTGTTTTTATTTATCGTGATGAAGTCTATAACGAAAATAGTCCTGATAAAGGGACTGCAGAAATTATTATTGCTAAACAACGTAATGGTCCTATAGGTAAAACGCGTTTAACATTCTTAGGGCAATATACTTGCTTTGAGAACTTTACTCACAATCCTTATTAGATTTAAATTTATGAGTCGTCCTGCAAAAATTACAATCGACTTGTCAGCATTGCGCCATAATTTGCAGCAAGTGCGAAAAATGGCGCCCTCATCACATGTGTTGGCTATGGTGAAGTCGAATGCTTATGGTCATGGTATTGAACGTATTGCACTTGCATTAGAAGATGCTGATGCCTTTGGTGTTGCTTGTTTAGAAGAAGGTCTGCAGCTGAGGCATGCGGGGGTGAGTAAGCCTATCGTTTTAATGGAAGGTTTATTTGATGCTCATGAATTACCAAAAATACAGGCTCAAGATTTTGCACTGGTGATTCATGAAGCTCACCAAGTAGAACTGTTAGAACAGCATCCTTCTATGAGTCCCTTATCCGTTTGGTTGAAAATAGACACGGGTATGCATAGATTAGGTTTTCAACCTGAAGAAGCCGCTCAGATCTATCAACGTCTGATGAAGTGTGATGCAGTCAAAAAACCCATAGGTCTCATGACCCATTTTGCAGAAGCAGATTCAGTTAATCGCACTCATACCTTAGGTCAAATTAATTTATTTAACGAGGCAACAACAGGACTGGAAGGTCCACGTAGTTTAGCGAACTCAGCAGGCATAATCGCATGGCCCAGCGCGCATGCAGATTGGATACGCCCTGGCATTATGCTCTATGGAGCATCTCCTCTTTCAGGTCATCGTGGTGTCGAACATCATTTATTACCTGTTATGATTTTGAGTTCTGAATTAATTGCTATTCATCATTTAAAAAAAGGTTCACGCGTTGGTTATGGCGGTACATGGACATGTCCCGAAGATATGACTGTAGGCGTAGTCGGAATTGGCTATGGTGATGGTTATCCTAGACATGTTAATAATGGTGCGCCTGTGTTGGTGAATGATAAACCTTGCCCCTTAGTCGGTCGTGTTTCCATGGACATGTTAACAGTGGATTTGCGTACACAACCTCAAGCGAAAGTGGGAGATAGTGTATTACTTTGGGGGCCTGGTTTGCCGGTTGAAGTTGTTGCTGAGCACAGTGAAACAACTGCATATGAATTATTAACCCGCATCACACAGCGTGTGCGTGTGGCTGTAAAAGACGATCATCCGGTGAATGTTGACTAAGGGTTTAGTGTATGCCTAAAGAGAAAAAATTTAAATATAAAGAAAAACACGAACAAAGAAGAATTCAAAATGCACTTTCTGCTAGAAGAGCCAGAATAAAAAAAGAAAAAGAAAGACAAGAGATGATGCGTGCATTGCAGGATATGCAAACAGAGAAAACAGCACTTACAAATGAAATAAATCTTTTGAAAAATAGAAATGAAATTTTAAAAAATGAAAATGCAGAATTGCTCAATACGATTGTTCAGCAGTCTGTCAGTGTCAAACAAGATGTTTTAAGTTCTTCGCCCTACAGTTTTTTTATGCATAATAGTGTTGTCAGTGAGGCTCATTTGAATAGTCAGTCACCTGAGCCAGAAACATTTAACCCTGTAAGATACGATGGTTTTTTAAATTTTGGTGATTAACGGTCATATGAAGAAGACGAATCTGGCGTGTTTAGCCATGTCATAAATAGTGATTCTTCATTTTCTCGCTGTATCGCTAATGCTTCTTGCTTGTTTCCATCTACAATAATGTCTTCATTAGAAATCGCTTCATAAGAACTTGACACAAAATGTTGGTTACCTCTATAGAATGCACTCTTTCTTCCTAGCTCATCACCGTCTTCGCCAAAGAAAGCGCCTAGTTTAGCTGTGAATTCAGCTGTAGCGTTTAAAGGATTTTTATTATCATTGTAGTAACAGGGTAGCTGCTGGCGTTGCAAAATAAATTCAGCATCTGAATAATCAGAAGCCGGAATAAACCCTTCATTTCGGTAAAACACTTCTTGTAACCAAGCAATAGGCATATAACGGTAATACCAGCCTATTTCGTATACGAAAATAGAATCTCTCGCTTGTTGATCATTAATATCACGAAAATTTTTATGTGCCTCAACTAAAGCGTAAGGATCATAACGAGGCCCATAGCCAATAGTATGGCCTCTTGCAGTCGTGATATTAATAATTCCAGGTAGCAATCCTTTTAATTGTTCAAGAGTCAGTGGTTTTCGAATCCAATGATTTAGTTCGTCGACATCAATGCGGCCAACAATCATTTCATTCTTAGGATTCAGAATATGGTATTCCAAGCCTGTTTTTTGTTCACCATTTTTTATGTACTCAACTCGTTTACAGTAAATAACATTTTTCTTATATTCAATAGTTGATTCATCTTCTGGAAGTATATCAACTTGATATTTAGGCATGTTATTTAATTTTTCTATTTGTGCTAAGGCCTCATCTTTTGAAAGATACTTCATCATCATTTGTATCATGTGTCGATCACGAGCCCAAACAGCATATTGAAAAGCAGTAATACCCTTAAAAGTACGGTCAGAACAATCTGTCACCGTACCTTCGTATAGACATAAGTTAGGATAATTTATAAGTACGCTTCAGTTTCTTTTTGGCGTCCTCTTACATCATGTTTAAGAAATTTTTCTACCGTTTTTCTTTTAATCACTTCTTTTCTTAAATCCTTTTCTGAATTTTTATTTGTATGTGCAAAAAGAGAAGCATCGCTGATTGATAAAAAAGATGCGGTATGCCTTACCATATCTGGATCTAGATTGGTTATTTTTTTTTAGACTATTTTCTTCCGCAGTTTTTTTATTTTCATCTCTTGCATGTTTATTTCCGCGTCTTGATTGAGACATAAAAATAACCTCCTTTCACTTAGTCATTTTTGGCGAATGACTACTACTCGCATCAACCGAAGGTAAAGAATTAATTTCAGCTAATAATGATTGATGACGAGATTGAATGTCATTGTAAAAATAATTCATACAAATTTCTTCCAAAGTTAATGGATCTGCTAAGTTTGCAGGTTGAACATCCGATAAAGGGCGAGTAAAATGTTGAGTAACTTTATCTAATATAGATTCAGGTAACGTTCCTTCTTTGCTCGCGAGTAAAAGAATGTAGTCAGCAAGTTTAATTTCTAAAGCTTGTGATTGATTTTGTAGTTGTAGGCAAACGTGCTCGCCAGTTTCAATTTTTTCTTTTAATGAATCTTCGCAACTCATACGGTTAAGATGTTGAGCTTTTAATCTTTGGTAACTTTCAAGATAATTACGAATAGCATTTAAAAATGTAAATAAATTTTCAAGTTCATTCATAATCAAATGTAAATTTAAATTTTCACAAAGTTTATGATACTGATAGTCCGGCGGGTCGCCATATTCATGATAGATATCTGGATCATTGTCAGAATCATATAAATGTAACAGTTCAAGATTATAAATTTCCGAAACTATGGCGTGAATTTCTGCGAGAGTAGACATTGAATAACTACTGATTTCATATGATTTCTCTTCTCCTTTTTCTTCAGCTGGAGCTCTAAAAAATGAGCGCATTTGTTCACCTCAATTGAATATTAATGTAGTATATATGTACAATAATAACATAATTATTCAAATTTAGTGTCAAATCAATTTAATATACCTCTGATCGAGAAAAAAGCTTCATTTTATCCTATTGTTTTCAAGGGCAAAAACCCGATGGCAGGCGATCATAAATACCTCCAAAATATCACAACTGATCAAATTTTGATGGACAAAAATGATGATTATTTGTTAATCTTGCTAACGAGTTGGACACTCAATTGGGATGTCCAACACCAAGAGAGCAAAGAAAAATAGCTGAAAAAAAGAGCAGATACGTATCATACTTTATAAATTATTAAATTAGAGGGTTAAATATGTTAAACCGTAAAAATGGTAAAGATCCTGACCCAAGATATGCATACACCACAGATGAAGCTGATGCAAAGGCGCTTGATAAGCGCATCGAATCAGAAAAAGTACAACAACAAACTTGTTACGCTGAAACAGCCAACATGTTATCTCAGATCAATGATCAATGCATATACCCTAAATCATCTACACAACAAGTACAGTGCCATAACTACTTCAGGCTGTTTTCATCCAGAATACTGATGTGTAAAAGTCTCTATCCGTATAGTGGAAGCGAGAAAGATAGGGCTCAAGCATTGCATAACTTAATTGTTGAAGAAAGTAGGACATGGAATAATAAAGGGTCATTATCTGGCTCCAAATAAGAGAGCGCTCTCACATCTTAATAAGGTTATTTTAAATCTGTGTGCAAGCGATCTAATTGGGTCGCTTGCTAAGCTTTTACCATCTCAGAAAAATTTTTAAAATGTTCGACAGCTTCATTTAAGGTATGAGCAGAATGAATTTCTAATTCTTCCATATTGCCTTTGGGCGCATTACCATGCGGCACTATCGCTTTTTTGAATCCGTGTTTAGCTGCTTCACGTAAGCGTTCTTGACCTGCTGACACAGGACGAATTTCTCCCGCTAAACCGACTTCACCAAACACTAACACTTCAGGTGGAAGAGGGCGATTGCGCATGCTCGATAACACCGCTAATAACAATGCAAGATCTGCGCCTGTTTCTGTAATGCGTACACCACCCACTGCATTTACAAAAACATCTTGATCATATGTGGTGATACCTGCATGTCTATGTAAAACAGCTAACAACATAGCAAGACGTGGTGATTCTAAACCTACGCATACGCGTCGTGGATTTCCCATGTGGCTTTGATCAACTAAAGCTTGTACTTCAACGAGTAAGGGACGGCTGCCTTCTTGTGTTGCCATGATCACGCTGCCAGAAACAGGTTTTTCATAACGTGATAAAAATATTGCGGAAGGATTGCTAACTTCACGCAGACCTTTATCTGTCATTGCAAAAATACCTAATTCATTGACGGCACCAAAACGATTTTTTACAGCGCGTATTACACGATAGCGACTGTCTTGTTCGCCTTCAAAATAAAGTACTGTATCTACCATGTGTTCTAAAACACGAGGGCCTGCTAACGTTCCTTCTTTAGTGACATGACCCACTAAAAAAACAGTGGTATCAGTTTGTTTTGCAAAAGTAACAAGTTGAGCTGCGCTTTCACGTACTTGCCCGACAGAGCCGGGTGCTGATTGTGAAATATCAGTATGCATAGTTTGTATAGAATCGACGACTAATATGCGCGGTTTTTCTTGGTTAGCTAATTTTAAAATACGTTCAACTTGAGTATCAGCTAACAACAGTAAATTTTTTTCAGGTAAACCTAAACGGCGTGCGCGTAAGGTGACTTGTTGTAAGGATTCTTCACCTGTGACATAAAGCACAGGCATTTGTTGACTCAAATTACACACAGCTTGCAGTAATAAAGTGGATTTTCCTATGCCTGGATCACCGCCAATTAATACGGCAGAACCAGTGACTAAGCCACCACCTAATACACGATCAAGTTCTTTCAGTGTGGAAGAGGTGCGAGCCTCTTCATGCAGGGTAACATCTGCCATATTGGTAATGGAGGGCTCGCTGATTGCATAGCCTTGATAACGAGCCGCAGGTGTAGCTTGTATGGTTTCTTCAATTATTGTGTTCCATTTACCACAACTTAAACATTGCCCAGCCCATTTAGGATATTGAGCACCACACGTTTGGCAGCTATAGACATTTTTAGTTTTAGCCATTTTTATTCCTCAATGATGGAATGAATCGCGCTGGAGTCTAATTCACCATGACCTTTCATCACTAAACGATCTATACATTGCATGGCGTAATGTGCGGCAGGTAACTCTAGCGTTACAACATGCGCTTGTTCTAGTGCTAAATGCATATCCTTACGGTGCAAATTGGCTTTGAACCCTGGCTTGTAGTCATCTTCTAGCATGCGCTGGCCATGGACCTCTAAAATGCGGCTGTTTGCGTAGCCGCCTAATAACGCTTCTCTTACTTTGGCAGGATCAGCGCCAGATGCTTTTGCTAATCGTAAGGCTTCGCTGACTGCAACTATCGTTTCAGCAACAATAATTTGATTGCAGGCTTTTGCAACTTGTCCAGTGCCTATATCACCTATGTGAGTGATTTTTTTTCCTAATGTTTTGAGTACAGGGAGTGCTTTGGATAAAACATTTTTTTCACCACCCACCATAATAGTGAGCGTGCCATCGATAGCACCTTGTTCACCGCCTGACACGGGGGCATCTAACATATCAATTTTTTTTGCAGCTAATTTTTTTGCGATTTGCTGTGTGACCTTGGCAGATATGGTGCTCATATCTATGATGATAGTGCCTGGTTTTGCAGTCTGAATTAAACCTTGTTTGCCTAGTATAACTTCTTCAACATCATGTGTTGCTTGTACCATAGTAATAATGATGTCTGCATGAGGCGCTAACTCCAAAGGAGATGAATAAGCTTTTGCTCCTGCTGCTACCAGTGATTCAGTGACTTTGGGTTTGCGTGCATACACATGTAATGTATAGCCTGCTTTTATTAAATTTTCTGCCATGGGTTTACCCATGATGCCTAAGCCTATAAATCCAATATTTTTCATGAGGGTGTTCCTGAGAAGAAAAAGTGTTTCTTATGTGATGTTATTCGTTATGCTTCAATTTATAAAATTTCTGTGTAAATGTCCAAGTAATAAAAAACCCGCAATGGCGGGTTTTTTATTTACTCAAGAAAAATTATTTAACAATTTTCCAAGAACCATCGGGTTGACGACAAGCAGTACCGTAAACTTGTTCTCTTTTACCGGCAATATTGGCTGTTGATCGGTATTCACGACAATAACGATTGCCATGGTAATCTACGTTTTTAACAGGGACTACATTATAGCTAGTGCCCGTCTTTTGATTTTGCCAATAAGCAGGCTGTCCAATGTTATTGGTTTCTAGTGCGTGACTCATACGTGCTCGGTCTGCATCATCCATGGATTTGCCTATAGAACCGCCCAAATACGCTCCTACCAAAGTACCTGCGCCGATCGCAACTAATTGTCCTGAGCCCTGGCCAAATTGGCTTCCGAGTAAACCACCAATAACACCGCCTGATACTGTACCTACGTCTTGGTTGGTTAATTCAGCGCACCCGAATAAGCTGAGGGTGGTGATAGCAATAAGAAGTTTGCTTAATATTTTTTTCATGTGATGATAGCTCCGCATAACCTAGTTACTTAAAAAGAGATTTATTTTATACTGAAAAAGGGTTCTTACCAACAGATTACGTCAAAAAAACGACAATTAATAAAACATTTCCTGCACAAATGGGAAAAAAATAACGAGTGCTATTATGACTTATAGACCGGTTTATCCAGATATCACGGTTGGCGAATATGTGATCAGCTCTAATAAGAAAAAAGTAGATTTGCAGTACGTTTATAATTTGTTGTGCATACCTTCACGTTATTCAACTGGGCTACCTCCAGAACGTTTTGCGATGGTAATAGAAAATTCGCTGTGTTTCAGTGTGTTTTATAAGGGCAAACAAGTTGGATTTTCACGCGTCATTAGTGATTACACAGAGTTTGCATCACTTTGGGATGTCTTTATCGATGATGCTCACCGTAAAAAAGGTTTAGGCAAAGCATTAATGAAATATATATTTGATCATCCACGTATACGCGGTGTGTTCCGATGGTTTTTGATGACAGAAGATGCGCATGGGCTTTATCAAAAATATGGGTTTAAATCGGAAGCATATAATCCTTATGTCATGATGAAGGTTAATACAGGCTTGTAGTTTTATAAGGTTTCTGTTTGATAATTGATATACAATGCCAGCTTATATTAAATATGGAGCAGAAAATGCGATATTTTAAGCTGGCCACCTTGCTGTCCGTTTGTTTAATAACAAATGCATATGCAACTCATTGTCCTTTGCCTAGTGAATTAAAACATGTTCCAGGTCAAGATTGGACCCTCAATACAAATCAAGCATGGAGTATTTCATCAACTGCGCCAGCAAGACATAGTTCATTAAAAACCATGCCTGTAGATGCGAAGCTGTATGTTCAGCTTTATCCACAAAATAAAATAGATAATAGAGCCGGTTGTATGTATCAGGTATCAGGTGATGATATGTGGGGCGTGCGTGTGAGCAATAATAGCGCGTTTGATCCTGCTACTATTCCTACACCTCCTTTCAAAAAGAATTCTCCTGAACCCTTAGGCTTTCGTTGCGATACCCTCGCATCTAATGCTGCAAGTTGTCATTGGGGATAAATAAAAATATCAGGAGTTCCTGCTAATATATCTTTTGTTATGAATAGACAAGAGATGGGAGAACAAGGTTTTTCTTTTTTTAAAATCCCCAACAAGTCAGCAGTCGTGCATAGTTGTTGGGGATTTAAAAAGAAAGAAAACCTTATTCTCCTTTAATAACTATTTGAAACGTATAGAAAAAAATGATTAGTACTTGTAGGTTGGGTTGAGTGCTTT
>JARLJN010000093.1 GCA_031291255.1 Gammaproteobacteria bacterium | reverse complement strand
GGGTGTGGGTTTTTATAGAACAACAAATTTTATTTTTTGTTGGGGATAAAAAAACCCCCCACAACCCAACCTACAGTTCTACAATAAATGCTTTTAAGGCTTTTGCAGAAAGTTGACACAGTCAATTCCCGGGGTGGCGCGGAGCTTGCGAGCACGTGGGTGTTGGGTTTCGTAAAAACGCTCAACCCAACCTACAAGCGACAGGACCCCGCACACAGTACATTCCGGCTATGTTATAAGTTTTAAATATGGTAATATTCGCTCATTTTAATCTCACCAAGAATGATCATGGATTGCACACAATGAAAGTAACCAAAGCGATTTTCCCCGTGGCTGGTCTAGGAACTCGGTTTCTACCCGCTACAAAAGCAAATCCTAAAGAAATGCTGCCCATAGTGGATAAACCTCTCATTCAATATGCTGTGGAAGAGGCCGTGGCTGCTGGTATTCGTGAGCTTATCTTTGTGACTAGCAGCAGTAAGCGTGCAATTGAAGATCATTTTGATGATAACTTTGAGTTGGAAGCGAATTTACGTGAACGCGGTAAGTTTGACTTGTTAGAGATAGTCCGCAATATATTACCAGCAGGGATTTCTTGTGCATATATTCGTCAAAATTCTCCTCGAGGTTTAGGACATGCGGTGCTTTGTGCAAAGCAATTGGTAATGAATGAGCCTTTTGCTGTGATCTTGGCTGATGATCTCATTGATGGGGGAGAGCAATCCTGTTTACAACAAATGGTAAATGTGTTTGAAGAATGCCAATCCAGCCTCATAGCTGTACAAAAAATTCCCCATTCGGAAACAAAAAAATATGGTGTGGTGGATGTGCTTGGGGATACTAATCCTATTGCAGTAATCAATGCCATTATAGAGAAGCCCGAACCTGCTAATGCGCCTTCTGATTTAGGTGTGGTGGGGCGCTATATTTTAACCCCCCGTATATTTAACTTGCTAGAGCAAACTATGCAAGGTGAAGGAGGCGAGATCCAATTAACTGATGCGATCGCTAAGCTTTTAAAAGAAGAGCCTGTACGCGCTCTGCAATTTAAAGGTAAACGTTATGACTGCGGAGACAAGCTGGGTTATTTAGAGGCGACTATTGCTTATGCATTAAAACATCCCGAGCTGGGGGATGATTTTAAACGGTGTTTACAGAGCTTTTTTTAATGAGTATGACTACGAGTAGAAATTATATTATTTATTTACTCGCTGCTTTAGTCAGCGTGTTTCTTTCCTATGATGGGAGTCTGCGGGGAGCTGTGATTAATCCTGACGGCCTCTGTTATTTGCAAAGTGCAGAAGCGATGACAACGGCAGATTTTCATACGGCGATGAATGTGTGTGGTCAAGCTCAATGGCCTTTATATTCTATGCTGATTTATGGTTTGGCCGCAGTGACAAAAATATCTTACATCAGTGCTGCATTTACCGTGAATGGATTGTTTACGCTGATTTCTGTGCTTACCTTTATCTACATTGTGAGCTTGATGGGTGCTAATCGACGTACTCTATGGCTTGCAGCTGTTGTCATTTTAATGGCACATGAATTCAATAGTGTGCGTGAATACGTCATTCGTGATCACGGTTTTTGGGCTTTTTATTTGCTTTCACTCGCTTTCATGCTGCGGTTTTATGCTAAGTTGAATGTTGTGAATGCATTCATGTGGTCAGTCAGTATGATGATTGCAATATTGTTTAGAATTGAAGGCGCAGTATTTTTATTATTGTTGCCCCTTGCCGTTTGGATTTACAACGAATTAACATTTACACAAAAATTAAAAGCATTTTTGCAATTATATTTACTGCCTATTTTGACGGTAGTGGCAGTATTTGCATATGTTAAATATACAGCGACTGATGTAACTGCACATTTAAGTCGATTGAGTGAAATACAGTTTCATCTGTTGCATGGCGTGAATAAGTTAATCGAAAGTTATCAAGCTTCCGCTAATGCGTTAGGTCAGCATGTATTAAGTGTTTTTGCTGCAAGAGATGCTAACTATGTTTTATTTTTATTATTGAGTGTTTGGTATGTTGCATTAGTACTGACAAATCTCAGCATTATTTATGGGCTGTTGGTGCTGTATGCATGGATTAAAAAAACACCCAAGCTCAGTTGCGCAGTGCTGCTTGTTTTAATGAGTTATTTATTAGTTAATGTGATTATTACTTCGCTATTTTTAGTGGAAAATATGTTTTTATCCAAGCGTTACTTAATTGCTTTATCTTTAATATTGATGTTGTGGGTGCCTTTTGCTATCGAATATTTGATACAGCATTTTCAGCAACGAAAATGGTTATTGCCTTTAGTTGCATTTTTAATTTTTATCAGTTCGCTAGGTGGCTTTTTTAATTTTGGTTATTCAAAAGCTTACATTCGTCATTCAGGGGAATGGTTAGCAGAGCATGCGAATAAAGAGGCCCATATTTACAGTAATGATCCTCAAGTCATGTATTATTCTCATCATTTTGGGAATGACATTTTTGTGCTAGCGCATAATTATTCTGATATTTCGATATTAGAGCAGGGGGGCTGGAAGAAGTTTGATTTTATAGCCTTGCACTTAGATTCTAAAGAAAAAGAAAAAAATGCACGCATTACTACCGAAATTGCTTTGACGCCTGTGCATGTCTTTGCGAATAAACGCGGTGATCAAGTGATTATTTATCAGGTAAAACATTAGGAGTTTTTGTTTTGAATATTACTGTTATAGGCGCAGGTTATGTAGGGTTAGTGACAGGCACTTGTTTTGCTGAACTCGGGAATCACGTTACATGTGTGGATGTGAATGCAGAAAAAATTATAAATTTGCAGAAGGGCATACTTCCTATTTATGAGCCTGGTCTTGAACCTATGGTGATATCCAACATGGCTGAAGGCCGTTTACGTTTTGTGAATGCATTAACAGAACAAGAACATCAACCACAGGTGATTTTTATCGCAGTTGGCACGCCTAGTGATACAGATGGTTCGGCTGATATGAAATTTGTGTTGAATGCAGCTAAAAACATAGGTGCATACATTAATGATTATTGTGTCATCGTCGACAAATCAACAGTGCCTGTGGGCGTGGCTGAACAAGTTACCGATATTATATCTGCTGAATTAAAAAAACGTCATCTCGATACGAAATTTGATGTAGTCAGTAATCCAGAATTTTTACGTGAAGGAGCGGCTATTGATGATTTCATGCGTCCAGATCGTATTATTATTGGCAACGCATCAAAGAAATCTAAAGCCATTATGTTAGAGCTGTACACGCCTATAATGCGTACCACTGAAAAAATTTATTTCATGAATGTAAAAGATGCTGAGATGACTAAGTATGTTGCTAACGCGATGTTAGCGACAAAAATTTCTTTCATGAATGAAATGTCAGTATTGTGTGATCGCATGGGAGTGGATATTGAAAATGTGCGCTTAGGCATAGGTTCTGATGCGCGTATAGGTAATTCATTTATTTATCCAGGCTGCGGTTATGGTGGATCCTGTTTTCCTAAAGATGTAAAAGCGCTCATGCACATGGCTGAAAATAATGGGGTAGACCCATTGATTTTGCGTGCGGTTGAGGATAGGAACTATGCTCAAAAACGTGTTTTGCCTGAAAAAATTACGCAGATTTTTGGCGAGGATTTGACAGGTATCACCATAGGGGTATGGGGTTTATCATTTAAACCTGGGACAGATGATATGCGAGAAGCATCGTCTTTAGTGCTCATAGAAAACTTATTAAGCCGTAATGCTAAAGTTCAGGCTTATGATCCCGTGGCGATGCCTGTAGCACGCAATATGCTGCCTTCTGAGTGGTTTTCTTCTGGCAGGCTACATTTGACCGAGCATCAATACGAAGCGGTTGAGCAAGCGGATGCATTGGTTCTGGTGACAGAGTGGAAGCCGTTCTGTTATCCCGATTTAACTGCTATGAAGAAAATGATGCGCAGGGCTGTTATTTTAGATGGCCGTAATCAGTATGATCCTAAGCAAGTGCGTGATGCTGAGTTTGAGTATTATGGGATAGGACGAGGTCAGGCTATTATTTTAGAGGGTTGTAATCAATATGATCCTAAGCAAGTGCGTGATGCTGAGTTTGAGTATTAAGGGATAGGGCGGTAGTTTCGTTCCCGGACACGCTGCGCTTTGTCCGGGCTACAAAAACGTAATGTTAACTATGTGTGGTGTTATGCCGTTGTAGCGTGGACAAAGGCGCTTTGCGCCGTGTCCGCGTGGTGTGCCACCATACGATTTCTAGGCTAGCTAATACTGTATCCATTACCCACTTCATTGTCAGTTGGCGCAAGTATGTCATCATCTAAGGTATGTTGTTCTTTACGAAAAAAACTGCAAAATCTTTCGCAGCAAGAGACTTTTTTTGGGGGAATTTTTTGAAAGTTATGTCTTAGTAACTGTTGTTCTAGCTGTTTATGTTGAACCTCAGCTTCTTTTCTTATGTTTTCAGTCACTTTAAGTTGGTTGTCACAGACTATGGTTAAGACTTCTCCTGCTTGTTCATGTACTTTTTTAATTTTTTCATCTTGACGTGATTGCATAGACAGTGCCTTCTTGATGTTGATAAGGGAAGACAATATATAGATTATTTTGAGGAAGTAAAAGGAAAAAAGAAGGGGGCCAACATGCGGGGAAGGGCATTGATATGCCCTTCCTGATCGCAACAAATTTACGCGAAGTGGTAAATTAAACCAAGCATGTATTGATTGTCAGCTGGTGAGAAAGTAGTGCGATAGTTGTTTGTAAATGAGCTGTAATTGGTGTGAGTGAATTCACCTCTTACGCTTACATTTTGATAGATAGCAGTTTCCATACCTAGGCCGAAGTTAAAGCCGCCTTCCCAACCGCTGTTGCCAGAGGAGGAGTTATTGATTGGGGCTACACCCGGTGTGGTAAGAGTAGAATATGATTTGCCACTAAAGTTAGCTTGGTTATAGCCTAAACGAATGTAAGCTAAGGTGCTGTCATTCACTTTTAAGCCTGGTAACACGCTAACACCCCAGCTTCCGTTAACAGATGCGTTGGTTTGAAAATAGCCGTATAGCGCACTGTTTGTAACGGTGTTGAAATTAGAACGGCTAGCACTGCTGCCATTTCCAAATATTTCACCAGCTAAGTAATAGTAGTTACTGAAGTACATACCATAACCAGCAAACAATCCACCAACCCAACCATTTGCAGCAGTTGTAAAGCTGTTATTGAAAACTGTGCCATTATGTCTAGCTTTAATGTTGTAAGAATCAAAGCCAACTTGAGCACCAACATAGAAACCATCTTTCAACATCAATGGTTGTATGCAAGGCACTTCATTTTTGTAATCGCCCTTGTAATTATGAGCGAGTGTAGCTGTTGAGGATAAAAGTGCTGCAGCAGTTAGCATGCCTGCACATAGTACGGATAAACGTGGTTGAAATGACATAATATCTCCTTACGGTTAAAATTATTTTTTCCTAATAAAACTTTTTAAAACTTCGTCCTGGGTCTTACGGATCATATCTAAGAGTCCGGAGTCATTTTATTTAACAATTTGCTTCTTGGCAACACGTATAAACCCGTGTATTTACAAGAATTTTACTTATTGTGACGCTTCGACTTTATTTTGTGCAAGATTTTGAAAATTAGTTTTAAATAATTTGTTCGCTGCGTAATATCCGCAGCCAATTAGTGCATGTTCGAGATTACAGAGCACGCCTAAAGGAAATTTTTCACGTTGTAAAATGTATGCAGGTGATGCATTTATACCTGCAAAAAATTCTGGACTTTGAAAAATCTCAAGATGATTTAATGCAACACCGCCAGTTATCCAAATACCACCTTCGGGCATAAACATCAGTTGAATCGTTCCCACAAACAATCCTGTGTACCAAGCAAATGCATTGAGTAGTTCAGATGCTTTACCTTCACGTAAATTGATACCGACTTCTTCTGGACTCAATACACCTTGTGAAGGATAAAAAAATTGATGCAAGCGAGATGTACCGGGGCCTGAAAGAATTTTTTCAAATGTAATGGGGTGGTGTGATGTTTCCAGTGAATAAAGAAAGTGAATCAGCTCATGATGCCGTTGTAACGCACTCTGATCTGCCATAGGAGGCGTAGTAACGCCTATATGACCGATTTCATTGCGACCCAACCAAAAACTGCCATCAGGAAATAAAACTCCGTCTTTGCCACCTAATCCTGTTCCTATGCCAAATGCTACGCGACGTCCATGGGTATCGATAGGACTGTCATTTAAACGTAATACATTTTGTGGTGAGTCCATATAATTTGTGAAGGTAGAGCAGATTATCGATGCATAATCATGAATGATGGCATAGTGCGGCCAACATTGTGCTTTTGCGATGGCTGCAAACCGCATAGGGTAAGGGTACACACCTTCAAGTATTAGGGTTTCTCCATCATATAGCCCGGCAGCCCCTATACAAATAGCGTTTGCCTGAGACATACGCATCTTTAAATTGTCTTCTAATTTGAAGATTAGGTCTTCAAGTGATGTTGTTTCTGCAAGTTTTACACTGGTTTTTTTCTTACAAATAATTTTATTGGATACGGTATTGTGTTCAATAATTCCAGCACTGCATTTTGTACCGCCCAAGTCCCAAACAAAAAATGTATTTATCATGTGTACTTAACCTGCTTGGTAATCAAGTGTGTTTGAAACAGCGCTTGTGCTAGGAATGGGTTGGCCAATTTCGCGTAATGGCAAGCCTTTACGAATGTTTTCTTCGATTTGTTCTAAGGTAACACCGCGTGTTTCTGGCGCTTTGTAATAGCAGAAAACAAAACTGAATAAACAAATGACGCCGTAAAGTAAGAAAGTCTGACTAGGCCCAAAAATATTGAGTAAGGTGAGGAAGGTTGAAGAAACCGCAAAGTTCCAGAACCAACAGCTAAACACGGCCACTCCCATAGCAGTAGCACGCACTTCTAATGGGAAGATTTCCGAAACAACTAACCAAAGCATGACACCTAAGCTGAAAGCAAAGCAAATGATGTAGGTGAAGGTACAGCCCATTGCTAACCAGCGTAATAAACTCAATTGATTTTGGAAATGAAAAGCAAGGCTTAAACCGAGTAAACTAGCACACATGCCAACTAACCCTATGAGCAGCAAAGGTCTGCGTCCTAATTTATCTAAGTAAAACACAGCAAATACAGTAGCAAGCACGTTAACTAAGCCTATGCCTACTGTTGCAAGAATAGAGCTAGAGGCATCTGGAAAGCCAGCTAATTCAAAAATAGTGGGAGCATAATAAATGATAGTGTTAATGCCTGTGACTTGTTGAATAAAGCCTAACATGACACCTAACAAAAGAACGGGGCGTATCCAAGGTGCGAATATTTCTCTGAAGTTAGCCTGTTTTACATTGAGGCTATGTTGAATTTCTTGTATTTCGTGCGAAACATTATCGGAGTTGCGTAGATGTTTTAAAATCTTAATCGCTTTTTCAGTCAGGTTCTGCGTAATCAACCAACGTGGACTTTCTGGAAGAAAAATCATGCCTATGCTGAGGGCTACGGCAGGAAGCAATCCTATTGCAAACATCCAGCGCCAGGAACCATCAATATTGGTAAAAGCGTAATTGATAAGATAAGAACACATGATTCCTATGGTGATAGCAAGTTGGTTTAAAGAAACCAATGCGCCACGTAATTCAAAAGGAGAGACTTCAGCGATATACAGAGGAGCCGTATAAGAACCAATACCAATTGCGAGGCCTATGAATAAACGACCGAATAAAATCACATAAACACTGTTGGCGAGGGTTGCGATCAGTGTGCCAAAAATAAAGAGGGCTGAGACTATCAGCATTAATTTGCGACGCCCAAAACGGTCTGAGAGATGTCCGCTAGAAAGCGCGCCAAACATGGCGCCAAAGAGCACGCTGCTGACTATGAGTTCTTTCATGAGGGTGGAAAGGGCAAAATCCTTTTGAATAAATAGGAGAGCGCCTGAAATAATACCTGTATCAAAACCAAATAATAACCCCGCTACAGCAGCAATAATGGAGACACCGTAAACGTAAAGTTGTGATTTTTTTGGAGAAAGCATTTATTGTCCTCTTATCCGTTTTCAAGATAAGCGTAAGTGTAAGCCAGCATGAAGCCTCCATCAACCTATTCAGCTGATAGAATTTAGCGCATTTTGACTAGGGGTTGTGACATTTCAACTATGCCGGTCATAAATTGTCGATAATTGTCGATTTTTTGCTGAGTGATCGCTACCTGAACGTCGCGTCTCGGTAACAAGCGGGAATCCCTAAATCATCCCTCTTTTTCCTATGTGCCATTTCACTGACACAAATGTAAATGGAAAAATTTTATTTTTAATGGTGACATCAGATCGTAATGCACGAGCTGCTTCATTAAGCGTAGCGCCAGAGCCTATGTAATCATCGATTAATAGAATAGTTCCCTCAGGCAGTTTTTCTCTGCGAGTCAGCGTCATGCGTTGTAAAACGTTATGTGCACGCTGATCGTTATTCAATAATTCACCTTGGCGTGTGCTAGGTTCTTCTGTCCAAGTTAATAAATCATTATAAGTAGGGATACGTAAGAATCTCGCGAGATAGTGACTGAGTGCATCACGTACACTCCACGTGCGAGAAGGCAGTGGAATAATGCAGCTGAATTTATGATGTTTGGCTTGTTCCAATAAACATTCTTGAGTGAGCTCGAGTAAATTTTCTGGAAGAGCAGAGCGTATATCTGTGGCTTTACTGCGTGCGTGCATAAATTTAATAAAATCAGCTGAACGTAATTTTCCATCTAGCAGTGCCATGCCCATAGTCGTATTATTAATTTTGCTCTTGAGTATGATAGGAATAGTGCGTCGATTTAACCAAGACGTAATACCCACTTCAGCGCCTTTATCGAGTCTTGATTTAAAAAGTTTTTCATCACAATGCGAACATTTACCGCAAGAGTTCGCCTGTGTGTCACCTAATGCAACGCGTAAAATTTTCATTAAACAGTCACTGGATTGTTCGGCATAGTTTTGTATGGCACGCAATTCTGCATGTTTTAAATTGCTTTGAGTGACATAGCGAATTAAGTTAGGCGTACTTGTGAGATGTGTGAGTTGATACGTTTGTAAACCCTGAGTACTCACTTTTTTTAGAAAACCCTGCTCGACTAATTCTGATGTGATCACTGTTAATTTGGTGGGATGCATGCCGGTTAAACGTTTGAGTAGTTGTAAATTTGGCGGTGTACTGCTTGTTTTTATGGTGGTGAGTACATCTCTAAAGTCTTGAGCAGTAGGTTGTGCGGAATCGATAAAATAATGATGAATTCTGCTGTCTGCGCGATCGTATAAAAGAATACCGTTAGCAGGTAAACCGTCACGACCACAACGTCCTACTTCTTGATAATAAGCTGTGATGGATCCAGGCATATCAAAGTGTATGATATAACGTAAATTCGATTTATCTATGCCCATACCTAAAGCATTCGTTGCTGAGATAACGCTGTATTCATCGTGAATAAAATGATTTTGAATTTTACGTTTTAGAGAAGTTTCTATACCTGCATGATAAGCAGCGGTTTTTATGCCTTGGCCATTTAAAAATTCTGCAACCAGTTCTGTATTTTCTCGAGTCGCACAATAAATTAAACCACAGCCTGACAAATCAGATAATAAACGCGCCACAACAGCAAGCTTCGCAGCATTACCTTTTATTGCAATGATGGATAAACAAATGTTGGGTCTATCCATATTTTCACGATGTACAATAATATCGTGATGACTTTGAGCGAGTTGCTGCTTGATATCGAGTTCAGTTTTTTTATTTGCAGTCGCAGTTAAAGCAAGCATTTTGAGCGCGGGATTTTTTTTAAAGAGTGCATTCGTTAATGTAATAATTTGTCTATAGCTAGGCCTAAAGTCATGTCCCCAAGTTGAAATACAATGGGCTTCATCAACGACAACAAGACGTATAGGTAAATCCAATAAAAATTGCAGTTTATCAATATTTTCTAATTGCTCAGGTGCAATAAATAAAATTTTAAGGTTTCCGGATTCTGCTGAACTGCGTGCTTTATAATTTTCTTCGTGTGATTGGTCTGTGTTTAAGCTTGCAGCCCTAATATTAAAACGTTCTTGTAATTGTTGAATTTGATCACGCATTAATGCAAGCAATGGAGAAATAACTAATGTAATGCCATCCAGTAAAACAGCGGGCAATTGATAAAGCAGCGACTTACCATAACCGGTAGGTTGTATACATAACACATTGCCTTTGGTCATTAATGTTTTGATTGTATCAAGTTGACCTGGGCGAAATTCAGAAAAGTGAAAAGTATTTTTTAGTGTGTTTGTTATGTCTTGAATTAATTTTTCTTCCATTGTAATCGGCCTTTTATTTTTTGATTTTTATTATTGAGACTGTGTGCTGAGTAGTGATGGAGGTAAGATAGCCAGCGCTAAGATACAGCAAGTGAGCTTGGTAATCTATGAGCAAGATATCGTTGAAAAAATTTTGGCAGATAGCTCGGCTTGTGGTAACTTATGCGTCACAATTACTCGAGGAGGTTTGAGCGTGACCTTATCTACAAAATTTAAGCAGCAATTAAAGGCAAAAGCCCATAAATTAAAACCTATTGTTCTGGTTGGAAACAACGGGTTAAGTCCAACAGTGAACATGGAAATAGATAGGGCGTTACATGACCACCAGTTGATTAAGATGCGAATTAATGCGGAAGATAGAGTGCTACGCAAAGAATTGTTTGCAGAAATTTGTAAAGAGCACCATGCGGATCTTGTTCAAATGGTAGGAAAGGTGGGTGTGATTTACCGAGAAAAACCTGAGGAATAATTTTGTAGCGCGGACTAAGGCGTGTAGCGCCGAGTCCGCGAGGTCTGTTTCACCCATTCCCGGATTCGCTGCGCTTAATCCGGGCTACAAAAAAGAATATTCATTGTCACGAGTGTGTAATTTAATGTAGGGTGGGTTAGGCGTTTTTTGCCGTAACCCACCAGATCCCATTTCTTTACATTGAGTAATAGCTAGGTTTAGCTTGATCAAGTTGAACTTCATCCGTTTGTGCGGAAGTAGTTTGTTGTTGATTAAACAAGGTTCCACGCAACGCTTTCATGCTGCCATGACCTTTTAATGAATTGATTTCTCGGCCTTGACTCATAATCACTTCTTTTGCTTTATCTAAAGCAGCTTTCTTTTCCCAAACTTTTTCAATTCTTAATTCAGTTTTTTCTACTTTGGCTTTTTCTACAGTTTTATTTAACACAGCTTTAGTTTGAGCAAGCTCAGCAGTAGCATCGTCTAATGCTTCTGCAAGGTAGCACAAATCTTCACTTTGTCTGGCAATGTAGGCTTCTGCTTTATTGACAACGGATAATAAATAATTCGTTTTATTTCTTTCAGATTTTGCAAGCTGTACTGCTTGGTTTGCATTTTTTTGACTTTTTACCACTAATTTTTTTAAAGGGTAAGCTTCGCTGTCTTTTTGACATAATGCTTGGTCTTGCTCGATTATTATTTGGCGTTGTAGCTCTATTATATTCATAGCATTAGCAATTGTTTTAGATTTTTCCTGGCTAATAAATTTAGCATTAATAAGAGCAACAGGTTTCTCGGTATGCGTATGCACGTGTTTTTCAGAAACAACGTTTAATGCTTTTTGTTGTATCGCTTTTGTTAAAGAAATGGCTTGTGACACAATAATATTTTGAAATGCTTTTTCGAAATTGAATGTTTTATCAGAATTGGTAGAGAGCATTTGTTGTATCTTGTTTGCGAAGTTTTCTTCAAACGTTTTGGTTTTCAATGTAGCCAATACGTCAAATGCATTTTCAAAATTATTTTTTTCTAATTGTGCACGTGCGCAAACTGCTAATACTTCAGTAATGGCTTTTAATTTTGTGCCCAGATTATCTTGTTGAGCGAATTCAAGAATAGCTTTTGCAATATGATTTGAAGAGCTTTTTTTGTCTGCAATAAGGTTTTTTAACAGAGTCAGTTTTGAAGAACGGTAATCATTATTGAGACGGCTTTTTTCCATGGCTTCATATTTGTTGCAGGCGGTTTTTACGAGATTTCTGAGGGTGTTGGAATTAACAATTTTTTTTCTTTGAATCTTCATATTTTAAATCCTTAAATGTAAATTTTCCGTTTATTTCAGTAAACCTCAATATTCGTTAGAGGTAAGGTATTAGGTACCTGTGGAAAGAAATAGTCTGTGATCTGCAAATGCTTTGCAAGCTTTTTTTTAGATACCTGGATAAAACAAAAATAAAAAAAATAAGTTATTTAAAAATATTTATAATCCCGGCTCGTAGGTTGGGTGTAGGTTGGGTTGAGTGCTTTTTACGAAACCCAACAAGATGTTACGTTGGGTTTCGTAAAAACACCCAACCAACCTACAGCCAGACTATCAAGTTATATTTTTAAGATAGGATATTTATCATTTCGTAGTATACTAAGCGTAGAGATAGATTTTCAGGGAAGAGAATTATGTATCATGAATTTTATCGCTTAAATGAGCATCCTTTCAATGTCACCGCCGATCCTGATTTCTTTTTCTCCAGTAAAGGCCATTCTGATGCAATTTCTAATCTAGAATACGGTATTGAAAGCCGTAAAGGCATATTAGTGGTGACAGGTGAAATAGGTACAGGCAAAACAACTTTATGTCGCAAGCTATTAAAACAAGCTGACTCTAGCGTTAAATTTGCCTTGATCTTGAATCCCAATTTTTCTGAATTACAGCTTTTGCAGATGATAATTAATGATCTTGGCATTAAGACTAAGCAAAAAAATAAGTTTGGTTTAGTGCAAGCTCTTAACGAATTTCTATTAGTAGAGTCGAATAAAGGCAATAATGTCGTATTGATTATAGATGAAGCCCAAAATTTAAGTGTGAATCAGTTAGAACAGATTAGATTGCTTTCCAATTTAGAAACAGAAAAAGAAAAATTATTACAAATTATTTTAGTCGGGCAGCCTGAGCTTTATGATAAATTGCAATTAGTTAAACTGCGACAATTGCGACAGCGTGTAGCCGTACATTACCACCTGCAGCCTTTGCAAATGACCGATATCAAACACTACATACAACATCGTCTTGCGAAAGCAGCCCAGCAGGCTTACCCCAATGAACATATTGTTTTTACCGCGCAAGCGATAGATGCGATTTATCAGCATACCAAAGGTTCGCCTAGATCGATTAATATTTTATGTGATAGAGCGTTGTTAGCAGGCTTTGTGGCAGAAACCTATTCCATAGATGAAACGATAATCGAGAGTTGTACTCAGGAGGTAGTTGTTTCGTGAGTATTATATATGATGCTTTACAGAAAACTCAGAAGAAACGTGCTCCGGTTATGGCGGCGGAAAAGCCCGTTGAAAAAATAATCGTGAGCACACCTGAAAAAGACACTGTGTCAGTCCATGATAATCATTTTGAATGGATAGACATATTGTTATTTATCACTATCACATGTTTAGTGTTTGCTATCATTTTTTTAGCACAACATAAATATAAAAATTATGTTAATCAAAAAAAGATAGAACAAGCATTACTGATGAAAACTAAACAAAATGAATTTCAGATTCAACTGAGAAACATATATAAAAAATCTCATGTCTTGAATGGTGTTTTTATCTCTAGTGGGGATCAAGTAGCGTTAATTAATAATAAATCATTTCATCTGGGTGATAATGTAGATGGAATGAAGTTAGTGAGTTTAGAATTAAATAAAGTAAAATTGCAAAATGCAGATAGTGTCTTAGTGTTAAATGTCTTTGCTGGCTAACGTCTCTTTATGCTCGTTATACCAATCTGAATAATGAAAATCCAATGCTTCTTGAGGCAGGTTCTCAGGCGTGAGTTTGTCGTAGTTAATTTTGGAATTGAGCTTGCGTGTAAAGCCAAAAGTTGCAAGCGGATTGCTGACTTCATTTCCATCTTTTACGTCAAGGAGATTGACAGAGACATGAATAGTATTTGTGAGGGGAATCAGATAAATATATTGCACGATTGCAATCGTATAAAATAATCCAACTTGGGTCACTAAGTTAATAGGGTGGGTTTTGATTTCTTGATCTGTGAGGCTGGGATCAATACCGCCCATAGATTGCACTTCAGGAATAGCAGCCAATGCTTTATCTTTTTTAACATTCACAATGATATTATCTTTGTCTTGCGTGTAGCTAATACCTGAGGTAGCTAAGATAGATGAAAACTGTGCAAGTGCTTGGCTGTCTATAGAGTTAGATTTAGGTAAGGCAGCTACAGGTTTAGCGTTGTGTGTTTGGGCAATTTGCTCGTCTGTTTGTTCATCTGCGATGAGTTCTGTGGCTAGACAGGTTGTATTTTGCAGCAGGCTTATGCACAAAATTAATAAGCTGCCCTTGACTAGGCGTGCACTCACTGTTGATCTCATTTAAATCTCCGTCTAGTAAAACTCCATTTCGCAAGCCGTGAGTATAACAAATTATTTATGCAAATGTCAGGATGCAAGAGTTAAGCATAATTATTCATATAGATTTAATAATGCACTAATCTAAGTGACTGAAAGGGCATTTGTGTGAATTAAATTTTATCCCGCCACATTAAACTGCATAAATTTTAATCTATATAGGCAGATATATTTGCGTTAAATAAAATAACATCCCCTTTTCAATGTATAATAAGAAAACAATATAACAAAAAGGAGTGTCGGTATGCGCAATCTGAAAACGAGTATGTCGGTGTTAGCTCTAACGTGGATAGCGTTGTCGTTAAGTTCCTGTGCTTCGATGGATAATGGAGGTTATTCTGCTCGAAATAATTCTGCTTTGATGAGTGGCTTTGGAAGCTATGAATCACGTCTCCCACAAAGTATTAATACAAATGGCAGAAAGACTATATTAATTGACCCTAACGTTCATGCATGGGGAGCTTATGGTGCTGATGGAAGGCTAGTTAGAGCAGGTATAGCAACGGCAGGTGGTAATTGGTGTCCAGATATAGGGCGCTCATGCCGTACAGCTTCAGGTACTTTCTCTATTCAGTCATTGGGCGGGCCAGAATGCAAGTCTAGTTTATATCCTAGACCTAATGGTGGTGCTCCTATGCCTTATTGCATGTTCTTTCATGGTAGCCAAGGCTTGCATGGTTCAGTGCCAGTTGCCGTGGTCGAAGATAATGTAAGTCATGGCTGTGTCCGTACGCAAATCTCTGATGCAGAATGGATACGTTATAACTTTGCTAATGTAGGCACTAGAGTCATAGTAAGACCTTATTAGTTTGAACTTTGAATGCAAAAGCCCACTTTGGTGGGCTTTTTTATGTTTAAATATATCAATACAATAGGTGTTCCCTTAGGGTAGTTATTGTAGGTTTGGTGTAGGTTGGGTTGAGTGCTTTTTGCGAAACCCAACATTACTGAGGCAGTGTGTAGGTTGGGTGTAGGTTGGGTTGAGTGCTTTTTGCGAAACCCAACATTACTGAGGCAGTGTGTAGGTTGGGTGTAGGTTGGGTTGAGTGCTTTTTACGAAACCCAACATTACTGAGACAGGAGAACAAGGTTTTCTTTTTTTAAAATCCCCAACAAGTCAGCAGTCTTGCATAGTTGTTGGGGATTTTAAAAAAATGAAAACCTTATTCTCCCTATAACATGCATTTGCAACGTATGGAAAAAGCTAATCATTACTTTTATACGGAAATCATAAGTTGAATAGATATAACATAGCTCTCATTCCTCAGACTCAAAGCGCTGCTATTATTAAGCTTGCCCAGAATTTTTCAGATATCTCTGAAAGTTATTTATTGGGAGCTGACTCATTACCTCATGTCACTTTATGTCAGTTTATGCAAAATGACTCAGATGTAAAATTGACATGGTTAAACGTGTTGGAAGTATTAAAAACACATGTGATAGAACTAGAATTTCCTGAATTAAATATTTTTATTAATCCCAATTTATTTTGGGTATCGCTCAAACCAAATAAAATCGATATATTAAAAAAAATGCATAAGCAGGCGGCTAGTGTGATTAAAAAACCTTTAGGCCGTTGTTTTAAGTTTTATGATGCGCATATGTCATTAACCAATACGCTAGATAAAAATTTTCAAGAACATGTGAAAGCAGTTGAAAAAAAATATAAACCCATCAAAGATAATTTTATCCTAGCCTTGGGACAATCAGATGAAGAAGGCCAACTTAAAAAAATAATTCACAGTTGTAGCCCGGATTGAGCCATAGCCTTACCCATAAATAATGGATAGAACGCCCCCTCTCTTCCCGTGCTTTTTGCGGGAGGAGAGGGCCGGGGAGAGGAGGGTTAAAACTTCCTTGCACAACGGTTTAAAAAAACTATAAATACATTTTTTTGGAAAAATGAAACTGTAAAAATGTTGTAGCAGCAATACCATTTAAATAGAAAATGAACCCCCCCCCCCCCCCACCCCACGCCACCCGCAAAAAGCACGGGAAGAGAGGGGGCGTTCTATTTATTTTCAAGAGTTCTAATATTTATGGGTAAGGCTATGGATTGAGCTTAGCGAATCCGGGTTACAAACTTTTTAAAAGTGGTGTATCCAATTTTTGTGAAAAATCATCAGTGATAATCTCAGCCAGATTGTTGGCATGCCTTCTTGGGGAAAGCGCTCCGAACTGTAATAAACCCTTTACTGCAGAAGGTGAAAGTGTTTCTTGCATTGTGTTAGTCATAGAGGCTTCTTCTTTAGCTTCAGATAAATCTTCTATCTGCACCTGAGAAACAGGTTTATATTTATTTATAAAATACGTGTCTATGATTCTGAACCCTATCAATACAGTACTAAGAATGTTTAAAGGATCATTAAATTGATTTAATCCAAATTGACTCCAAGCGCATATAAAAACAAGTTTAGGAGGTAGCACAGAGTTATCTTGAGCGGCAATGCGTGTACTGAGTGATAATGCATTTTGATAATCTTGAATGGCAGATGTCCAAAGAAAATTAAAAACAAATAATGAAAGTAAAGATTTAATAACACGTATTGCAGATTTTGTTTTGAAAGAAAGTTGAGTGTCAGCTTCTTCATCATGTTTTTTAGTTTTGCACGGATTTGTAAAAACATCATCAAGCAACTTGCCAAAATCTTCCATAAACGCTTGACCAGGCCCTAAAAATACCAGGAAGCAAATAAAGAGAGCGGACAAAATAGCTTGTGTAAATGACATGACTTCATGTGCGTCATGACTCATAGGTATAACGCCTTCAGATAATTCTAAGGCGCCTATTTGTGATATAGTTGCAAATGCAATTTCTAAAAATAAAGTTGTCTTAGAGAGTATAGGCAGTGTTCGCTTGAAGAAATGATATTGCTTAAGTATAGAGTCATAATCCACATGTATCACTAAATTTATATCGTGAGGGCCTAGATTATGATGTTTGTTAGGTTTCATATAAGCCTCTAACACTTTATCTATCATGTCAGGCTGATGAATTTCTTCTTTGTGATTTTCTTTTTCTCTCAAAAAATTTATGATTTCTTGAATTAAAAAAAACTGCATGCCATGTTGTTTGATTGATTCGTGATGTTGAGGTGTAAGAACTATATCTGTAGCAAGCTGTGGGATGATGATGGTTTCACCAAGAGAGTCGGCTTGTTTCTTTTTGATAATAACAGGGAAGGTAAATTTCATGGTCACATCTCGTTATAATAATTTTCGCAAATATACTCCATTATTTGATTTAGAGCGTAATTATTTTTGTAGGATGTTCTATTATGTAGGGTGGATTAGGTGCGCAGGCACCGTAATCCACCAGATATAACTTCCTTTATACATGTAAACATAAATAAAACGCTGAAAGAAATTATATTTGGTGGATTACGGTGCCTGCGCACCTAATCCCCCCTACGATGTTTTTGTCATGATTGAAAGATGTGGGTAAATGCATAAACATAATCTAATCTCAATACAGATTACCTACTAGGTCTTACAGGTGATGGCGGAGCTGCTGGAGGTGCGTCTGATGTGGGTGTAGCAGGTTTGCTAGGTGTGATTTTCTGCACGCTAAATTCTATGTTTAACTTGTTTAAATGCTCTAAAAAATTTTTAGCATCATCCATGCTTTTAAAACGTAAAATAGTAACAGTGTAACCCGGTGTTGTTACACCATTTTCTATTTTTTCAGGAATGGTTTTTTCAATGGGGCTGTATTTCGATAGCTGTTCTTTTGGCATGGTCGGATTTTCTGTTGTTAGTTTTTTTACATATTCAGTGTAAGCATTTCTAACTTTAGGAAAATCTTCTTGATGATTTTTAAGAGTGACTTTAAATAAAACTGCATTGTTGGCAGCAGCTGCAGGTTGATTGGGTAAATTGAATTGAACGTCAACTTCTTCTTGAACAGGTGGTTTGACTGGTGTGCGATTTTTGATTTTTATATATTCTTTAAGAAACTTCACGGCCGCATCATTTTCATCTTGTTCATCCATATCTATAATTTTAGCATGTGGATTGAATTTTTTTTTGGAGGCCTCATCAATTTGTTCATTCGTGAGTGTTTCTAAATTTGTTATACCTAAAAAAGTAGCATATTTTGCAGCTTCACTTTCATCATGTTCTTTTTGTTCTTGTTCTTTTGGGGGTCTAGGTGCGCTCATTGCATATTCCTCTATAAAAAATTATATAATTGACATTATAACTGATTTTTTAGGTTTATTTTATTAATTTGTGACTGTCATGAGGTCTGTTTAATCCATTTCCAGGCTCACCCATAGATTTTCACCGCACTCAATTTGGTTTGCAGTATTTTTATACTAGGGCTGCATTTGACTTCTATTGGCTTGCTCTGCCCTGAAGAACTCAATACCAAATTGATGAGTTACTATCGCATAAAAACTTCGACTTTTATTACTTGGATCAAGTACATATCTGCGTAATACAAGATATCTATCATAATCTGAGTTAGCGCTTAAGGCTTCTTGATAAATAGTTTTTGTAGCATCACTAGTACTAAAAAACGAAAGCCTTCTTGACTGATGATGATCCCAAAAATCACTTAGTTCAGCTTTAGTAATTTTGTATTTATTTTTTTGTGCTTCCAACTCTGCCTTTAGTTGTAAAGCAACTTGCTGTGCGTCCTTTAATTGCTGCGCATGCTGAATAGTTTCTCGTGCTTTTGCAGCCTTTAATTTTTCTATTTCGCGTTCATGCTGAAGTATTCTCTTATCGTGATGATCAACATCTTCACCAATTCCTGCAACTGTACCCTCTGTGTGATTCAGTCTTTGCTCTAGTGCTGTATTGATTTTAAGAAGTTCTTTTCCCTTACCACCATCTTTAAAATCTATCGCTTGCAATAAAACATAATTACCATCCTCTGAAAAACCCCATTCACTTCGAGCATTAGCAGGCTTAGCAGGTTTAGGTTGTTGTTTCTTGATAGTCTCTACATCTGTTTGTAATCTCATATGCTCTTCTGCACGTTTCTGATTTTCCAGTTCTAATTGCTCGTGCTTTTGTGCTATTCGTTGCATTTCTGCTTTCATATCCTCTGTTGGCTGCATAGAACTTGCTGATGAAGAGCTAGCAGCATCTTCTGAGTTAAAACTCATTTCAGCATCTGACGGAACAGGGGATACATAAACAAATCCATCACCCATTACAGTTTGTAACAGTGCTTGCATATCTTGAAGTGTAGGATTTAACGCATTCACTGATACTTTATCTTTAAGAATTGCAGCGATAATTTTTTTAGAATGTGTATCCGCCATTTCTTTTATTTCAGTATTAATATGCTCTGCAGTCAGTTTGTTTTTTAATTTTTCAAAATTATGTTTTAGTTTTTCTAAAAATCCAGAAGGGGAATGTGACTTAATTCGATTAATTTTTTCTATTAATGATAACGTTAATTGTCTTGCTAATTCTTCACCTACTTTTTCAGCTGCGCCAGCTATAAAAAAAGTTGTTAATTTATGGACGGCTTCTTTTTTTTCTAATTCACTGAAGTGAGTCAGTACATCAGCTAAAATCTCACCGGCTATACCGATAATAGGAATATATTTTGAAAATTTTCCAATATAATCTGCCACATTAGGCAGATATTTTGTGACTTGTTTAACACCTTCTGTTACACCGTCCAGACTTGAAGAGCCAACATTTTCAATCATCTCTGTGTTGATAACTTTGGATGCAGCAAAAATCCCTGTAAATTGTATATAAAAATAATAATAGTATTCTGTGAGCTTTACTGTTTCCTGAATGAATTTTTGTTCACGCAACTTGTGCTGCTCTATCGCGGCATTATTTAAAACATACTCAAGTTCCTTTTTTCTATTTGTCAAAAACTTATGATTATGACAAATACTTGAAGCCCCTAGTTTAGCTTTAATCTCTTTTAATTCACGATTTGTTTCTGCAAGCCCATTTTGATTTTGCATTGATAATGATAAAAACTGTTTCATGTTTTTTACTAAATCATCTTGCTGCGATGCAAGTATTTCTTTTTGTTCTTCTGTGAGGATAATTTCATCTTCTGGCATAGGCGCAATTTGAGGCCGTGCGGGTGCTGGGATTGAAGAAGCACTAGAAGCAACAGGTCTGTAAATTGCATTAGAAGCAGAACTTACATTTTGCTTTACACTCTCATGCAACACAGTCAGTTGTGGCGATCGTTTTTGCATGAGATTCGTAATAACTGCAATACCTTTGGCTGTCAGTTTAGTGCGTCGCAAATCAAGTGTAGTGAGTGTTTTATTTTTCGCTAAACATTCAAGTAATGGATTACCACTGGAAGATGATGACAGCACATCATTGTTGTTTAATGCTGTATTTTGCAAATTGAGAGTTGCTACAGATAGGTTGTTTGCTAGTGCTTTTAATACAGACTGAATATCGCCTATTTGTAATTGAGTATTAACTTGATAAAAATTAATTCGTCCATCACCTGCCGCGCTCGCCAATCTGTCATCTGGGAGTACAACTAGTACCGAGATTTCATACTCATGCCCCCCCCAGCGTAGCAAGGCATTGTTGAGTTTGGGTATCCCAAAGCTTGATTGTTTTATCACCTGAGCCGCTCGCTAATCTACCATCAGGGAGTACAGTTAGAGCCGAGACGTATTCATTATGCCCCTTCAGCGTAGCAACACATTGTTGAGTTTTAGTATCCCAAAGCTTGATTGTGCTGTCCCATGAGCCACTCGCTAATCTGCCATCGGGGAGTATAGCTAGAGCCGTGATTATGTGATTATGCCCTTCAAGCGTAGCAACACATTGTTGAGTTTGAGTGTCCCAAAGTTTGATCATGCCGTCCAGTGACCCACTTGCCAGTTTGCCATCAAGGAGTACAGCCAGAGCTTTTATGACATTGTGAGTATGAAAACTAGCCACGGGTTGTGCTGATATAGCTTTTTTAGTTGCAGACAAATCCAGCGTTTTAATTTTATTAGCTTTCAGTTCTTCAACGATTTGATCACGATTAAACATACAATTATTCCTCAGTAGTTGAGTGTCACTCACCATTGTTGGGGAGTAGATCACTACAACGGAGGCCGCAATGTTCATCGCGCCCCCATAAGTTAAATGTTATCCGCGCTTGGATTACAAACGATAGTAACAAGATTTGCACATTGCAATTCACATTGATTATTTTGTATGCGATTTATGCCATTTATTCGAGCATTATTTGCTAGTTATATGATTTTATTATTTATTTTTTTTAACATTTTTTATACACATGGGTGCCTTTCAGGCTTCCACAAGTTTTCTGTAAGAGAAATAATGTCAACTCCTTAATTTTTCAAATGAAACAAAAATGTGCTATAATTTCAATTGAAATAATATAAAAAAGGCACTCTATGCACGCACGACGGCCACATCATGACCATACGGCTATTCGAAACACACATTTTAGTTAATAGTTAACAAATATTTTCTTAGTGAAGTGGAAATAAAGGTAATAACAAAAGACTTATAACGGATAACTCACAATCTAATTTGACAAATTACTTACTCCATAAAATATCCATTTTAATTTCCCCCAACTCTAAAGCTTTAGCTATCTTCAAAACAGTAGATCTTTGTGGCATAGCATTGGAGTTAAAAAATCTAGACAATGAAGGTTGTGGTATGCCCGTTAACTCAGATAATTTGCTAATCCCACCGCGCTCCACTACCATCTGTAATAAACTATCCTTAAATGCTCTAATATTTTTAGCAATCGCATCTAGATCATTAAACTTAACGTATATTTCTTCAACCTTTTCTTTTGGGGCGCATTCATCAATCATTTCTTGAATATCAGCAACAATCTCATCTCGCATTTTTTTATCTACTTCGCCCATCCAAAGATTCATAAGATCAGCAACACCCTCGAATTCCAAAGCAGTACGCACTGCGTTAACAATAAAAACATCGGCCAGTCCTGTTTTTTTCATTTTAACAGCAATAGCAAACAACTTGACTTGCTGAGCCGAGAGAGAGGCAACATTGCGCGTAGAAGTAGTATTAACGCGCATGGTGCCATGCTTATGATGATAATTGTTTCTTTGCGATTTCATTTTAATCTCCCCTTAACCGTATGACGATTTAATCGGATTAGTCTTAAATGATCCTTGAACTTGGATAACTTAAGCTTTTCAATTTTATCGTCGCTCTTAACATAGGCTTGGCACAAAAAAGCGATTCCATTTATGATTCCCACCGGTAATCGTAATTGAACTTTACCATTTCCAATATTATGCCATTTCATTTTGTATCCATCAGAAATTATCACGCCATTCTTATCTTGAGCTGGTGACCAAAATTTATTGTTATTAAATTTAGGATGATTTGGATATGCCAATAGCAATAATCCATCCAGCTTTATTGTAGTGTCAAATTCACTATCACTAAAAACATTTTGCCGCTTCAGATCTAAATATGAATCTAAGGCCCACTGTGTAATTATTACTTCCATTTAGCAATCCATTTTATTTTTAATAATTATAACATATATACCATAATTAACAATTAAAATACAAAAATAGAGCTAAATTGTGTGATTGGTAGAACTTGTTAGGTTAATAATAGAGAAATATCAATATAATTAATCAACTAGAATTATCGAGCATTTTACAGAAACATTAAATTACATCGTCAAATAAGCCGCCGCAATTCCGCCGCAAAATCCAAACACATGCGCTTCCCATGAGGTGCGTACTGCTTGAGGAAAGAGATTAAAGAGTAATCCACCAAAATAATAAAGACACACACCTGCTAAAGCGACAGAAACTAAAGTTGTATGATAATACGCATCAACCAGTAAGTATGACCAGTAACCCATGATGAGACCACTGGCACCTATGTGTAAACCTTTGCGTCCAAACAGCCATGTGCCCAATCCACCAATTAAAAATATAACAAAGGTTACGTAAATAAAGACGGGTATGCCTTTTAGTAAAACAAAACTGAGTAATATGCACAGAGGAATAGAATTAAAAAATAAGTGATTGAAGTTACCATGTAGAAAAGGTGAGAAAATAATTCCAAATAATCCAAAAAATTTACGTGGATAAATACCCAGATAATTTAAACGAAAGCCGCTCATCCAATTGACTATATGTATGCCATACAAACAGGCTATTACTAAAATAACAAAGCTTAAATTTTGTTGTAATGCAAGTGCAGTGTCAGAAAATTGAGTCACGATGTTGTTCATGGTTTTGCAAGATCCTTATTTGTGTGAGCATATTGTTATACCTAACTATTGATGCCTTTTACGATTAGCAGAAAACTCCCCCTCTCTTCCCACGCTTTTTGTGGGAGGAGAGGGCTGGGGAGAGGAGGGGTCAAATTTCATAACTCAAGAATCATCATAGAATATTACCTAATGCTACGTCTGAATATTGATAGAATTTTATTT
>JARLJN010000012.1 GCA_031291255.1 Gammaproteobacteria bacterium | reverse complement strand
CAAAGCCGTAGGAGATCCGGATAGCAAGCGATTTACAAAAGACAAAATTAACAACGCGATAGAGGAATTTCTCACAGGTGTTCCACCGAACCATAAAATTTCGATCAACGTGGAGCTTTCCTAGTGTACAGTTTACAACTCACCACAATGACAATAACTTTATGAAATGGAGAATAATTATCAATATGAGGTTGCTCGGGGGGCAACGTAACAACACTTTGCGAATGGAAACAGTAAAATGTCTAAAGGCGTGTGGTATAATGCCAGTGAAAAATGGCTCAAATTCCTATGAGGGTAAGTCAATCACGCCTTCGGAAGCGTCCAAGCAGTTGACCGTCTTAATTAACAAACTCGCCAAACCAAATGGCAAGAAAGGAGAGCTTGACAGCATATTGATTTACATTGATCGCGCCGCTTAGGCGTAACGAATGGCGATTCAATTCAAAACATTCAAAATAAGAACATGAAGAGAACAGTCCGAATAATTATTGCAGTTGCAGTAACATTTGTTCTTGGTGGCATGTTTGCGTATCAGGACGCCGATAAGTATCGCTCGCATCCAGCGGTTGCAATCGCCACGGACTTCTTTTGTGGATTCTTAGCTGCGTTGTTATTTTATTTTGGCTCTGGATGGATTGAGAAACGAAAACAGAGAAATGCTGCTTTCAACGACACCCGATTATATGATCAGGTTGCAAAGGAATTGAATGAAAATGCTTTGAATCCGGGACTTTGGACAAGAGCGTTTGCTGAAATGAATGGTGATGAAGCTAAAGCGCGGGCGCTTTATATAAAATATCGGGTTGCACAGTTGGGGACAAATGCACATCAGGAATTGGCGGTAACGCAGGGGGAAGCAAACTTGGCGCAAAGGCAACAAGTGATTAGGTCAATTCGACGCTTTGGCCTTTTGATATTTGGCTGGATATTTGCGGTATTGAGTTTTTTATCGCTTTTACTGGGAATCCTGGCCCTGTCCGACAACAGGTCCGATGGTGCAGTAGGCGCCATGGTGCTTTCAGTACCATTTACAGTCGGTTTTGTGTTGGTGGCGGTTTGGTTTTTTGTTAAAGCAGGAATTAAATTTACAAAACGTTAAACCGCGCTATATTCCTGCCAGTTCTTTACATATTCGTCCAACGTGGCAAATGATGCTCTTTTAGGGCAGCTTACGTTACCTTTGTTACCTTTTAAAGTCGCAGTTTGGCAGGTTGGATGTCTGCTTTGTCGCCTGTGTTTCAGCAATTCCTGACGCATGGCGAGCGTGATTTTCCGATCTTCTCCGGTATCAAAATTTTAATGATTCCGTTTTCATAATTTAATGTCTCCCGTGGCGTTATATTAATCCTAATATAAGACGGCGTTATATGTGCTGTCAGAAATTGTGTTTGTAATCCCAAGTTATATGTCCGTTATATGAGTGATATAACTTCATACAACGAAGCTTTTCGCGAATTTTTTTGCGTCACTCATATAACCCTGATTTATATTATGATTAATATAACTATGCTTCCGGCGACCGAT
>JARLJN010000092.1 GCA_031291255.1 Gammaproteobacteria bacterium | reverse complement strand
AGACCCGGCTGCAAAAGTAAACAAGAATGGCGCAGCCCAAGGCGCTGCAGCCAGTGCTAGAGATGAGACTATCACTTCGGTTAACAACTTCCAAAATGAACCGTGCTTTTTATGTATCTGTTCAGCAGGTATCACAATGTAAGGCTGCAATGCAGTGTGCATGCTATCCATAAACACAGTGTAAGAATAATAGGAGCTTGAATTGTTATGCACGGCTTCCATAGACGGCATATTTAATTTTGTTTGCGGTGGAGGTGGGGTGCTCGCACTTAAACTATTGTAATCTGCAATCGCTGATGCATAGCTTGCATCGGCATAACGTGCTACAGCTATACTTGCGAACGTATCACCTTCTTGCACGATATAAGATGTTTCCGTATGTGCACTGGTTAATGTTTCAGGTGAGGGCACCGTATTAAGATAATTTTTTATGGTGGAATGCGGGTTCGTATCTATGCTGGTGCGTAAATTAGAAGAACTTGCATTGATTTTTATTGTGGTTGCAACACCGCCTTGGCTGTTGGTGGAATAATATTGTTGCCATGAGCTGGTCACAGCATTGGTATTACCATCCACTTGATACGACAATAAAGGTTGGCCTGTTACCGTCTGAAAATATAATTCCGTTTTTTTAACAACAGCACAAGTCAATGTCTCTTCATCATGATGATGTTTGTAAGTGAACGTTTGTGATCCCGTTGTTTTTTTAGTTAAAGGATGTCCTTCAATGTCGCTTTCAAGAATAACAGATTGGGGGCCGCTGCCATCAGCAGAACCAATTCCCGTTATGCTATTCGTATGGTAGTTAGGATCATAATGTTGTTCAGCAGTACCTGATGAGCTCCGACCATCTAAACTTGTAGTCGTATGCGTAGCTGTGGGTTGTGATGAATCAGATAAAGTATAATCAAATGTATCATTACTGATTTGACCGTGGCGTTTTCCACCGTCGACAAAATCACATTGAGTGTATTGGGAATGTGGCGCACCAAATGAATCATAATCCTTCAATCGAGTTGCGATATTCATGTCTTTTTCATCGCGGTGTTCATCTATGGTAAATAAATTCGATGTGCCCGCATAATAGGATTGCTTACGACGTGATTTTTTATCCTGAAAAAATGTTTGTTTTGCAGCATCATCAAAAAGTCTAGCTGAAAAATTGCCGTCACTGCTTTTAGTGTCAGTTAATATATGATCGGCATTATGCGTTAATGTATCCACAATGCCATTGGTGTTGATGGTATTTAACAAATTGTTTTTATAGCTTTTTGAAATGTTAGCGCCGGCAGTTGATTGACTGGCATGTCGATTCGCTTTATCAAATGTATTTGT
>JARLJN010000011.1 GCA_031291255.1 Gammaproteobacteria bacterium | reverse complement strand
GACGCACAGGACTTAAAATCCTGGGACCATAAAAAGTCGTGTGGGTTCGAGTCCCACCACCGGCACCACTTCATTTTTAATCACTGTTTACAATGGTTTCACAAACAACTGGGCGCAACATACCAGCAAAGGGTAACGCATTGGGGTAACGTCGCCAAAATTGTCAATCCTGTCAGGGTTGTTTTCAATTGCTTCAAACCTGTTGATTTTATTGGCTCTTTAACGTCGCCTTTGCCATTCCTGTTTCACCTGCATTATTTTACCGCCTTGTGTCGGCTGGCTTGCTTGGCGTCAGTGTGAACGTGTCAAGGTGAACGCATAGAACCGCCTGCCTTGTCAGTGTGCCGTGCTGCAATGCCCGTCCAGTGTGTTTAAACCGCCTGCCCTGTCTGGTGTGCCCCCTGTCTGGCGGATTGCCGCTTTTGCTGGTTGCTCGTTAATTATTAATGCTACTTATTTGTTAATCAGAATTTGTGAATTGTATAGAAAACCCGAAAGTGTTTTCCGACTCATGCACTATGCCTGTCTCACAAAATTTTCAATTTTGAGAATCAGACGCGGATATTTTTGATCTTCGTTTTTGGGATTGTGGGTGACAAAAGCTGCCAAACTTCTATTCCATAAGCATTTGCAACCTTTCAAGCGTGGAAATCCGCAGTTCCTTTTTAACGCCGGTTTCAATCGCCTGATAATACTTGTACGAGATGCCGGTGCGCTCGGAAAATTGCTCCTGCGTGACATGGTGAATTTTCCGCAGTTCTTTTAGCCGGTGAACGAGATGTTTCTGTGTTTTACCCACATAAACAGGTTTGCGGTTTTCTGTTGCACTTCACACCCCACTATCGGTATTGTTTATACACCATGAAAAAAATCTGTCCGGTGACGGTTTTATCAGTTGCGCTTGCATCAATCGCAATTTTTATTCAAGGGTGTGCCACTTCCGACAACTACGGCTATAACCAGCCTTACGCATCACCGAACACGGTTAGGCCAAACGCGTACGGGCCGGGAGTCAATGCCGATCAATATGGCCGGCCAACAACGTATCAGTTGCAGAATGGCCAACAACTTGAACCCATTTTTAATAATGGTGTGAAGCAAAACGCCTACGGGCCGGGCGTTGGCATGGATCAATTCGGAAGACCTGTTTACAATTCACCGCAATGACATAGACGCAAGATCACACAGGTTTTGGACAAAAAGAGAATAGCCCATGAAACAACCCTTAACGGCAGAAGAATGGGTCGTATTGAACGAGCTTACTGCAAAGGCTGGAATCCGTAGCCCAAAACAGATAAGCAGTTTAACCGAGCGTCAAATTGTGGTCGGAAAACAATTGAAAGAAAAAGGTTTTATACTGCTAGGAAAACAAAACTTCACTGTCCTTTATAGTTTGAATGGCAAAAACCCGCGCAAAGGACGAATTAGCAAAAAACTTAGGAGACGCCAAGGATTACCAAATTTGGGATATTCCAAGTCGAGTGTCTGGAATACACCAGCGCCAAGTGGGCTCATCAGAATAGAACCAACAGGTGCATTTGAGTCCAATAAGCGAAGACATTAATTGACGAGAACCTATTTACCTACTTCATGGATGACATTAAGAATTATCACGCGGCCATGAAACAAAAATTCAACAAAATACTGATATTCTTTATTGGCTGTTGGTTTTGCCTATGGTGCACGCTCGGATTACTATTGGCAGTATTGAGCAATGGGGTAGGCGCAACTGGACATGCCGATATTTTCTTTGCTAACGTAACAAAGTTAATCACATTCATTTCCGCCGTATTGACAGCGTTTAGGATGCCGAAGCTTTTGCGCAAAACCGACAATCGAGCAGACGAACAGGGCCGGGCTGTTGCTACCACATGCCAAAAACAACCACTAACCGCCCATCTAAGCGACGAACAAATAGCCGAAGGCAAGCCGCAAGCAAACGCCTTTATCAATGGACAAAGCTTTATCGGGCTATGCCCAAAGTGTAAATCAGAAGTGCTTGAGGGAAGCACTGGCTATTTTTGCCGCGGCGGGTGTGATTTCCGCTTAAATGGAGTGATTATGGGGCAGATCTTGAATTCCTTACAGATCTCAAAACTTCTCCAAAATGGCAGAACCGATTTCCTGTCAGGGTTTGTGTCCGAGAATGGCCGTCACTTTTCAGCTTGGTTAGTCGTGGACGAATTTGGAAATTTGCAATTTGATTATCCAAAGGTAGAGTCCAATTGTATTCAAGTCATTTTAGTAACTAATGACGATGGCATTTGGGGAATGATTGAGGAGAGCATCACCGGTATGTATAAAAATGTTTCGGTGAAATCATTTTTGAACGGCAGCGAAGCATGGCAAGCGTTAAGACGGGAAAACCCGGACATTTTAATCACGATGGACAAAATGCAAGGATTATCAGGGGAAGAGCTAGTCGAGCGATTGACAGAGAAAAGGGTTCAATATCCGATAATCGTAACATCTGGATGGCCCCCGACACAAGAATGGGTGAAAAAATATGCTTCTGCAAATTCACAAATTACATTCTTAAATATCCCATTCACAAATGAACAGTTTCACAAGACACTAGCCGACCTGCTTGGGACAAGATTGCAATTCAGTAAGCCGACCACCGTACCTGTTTCGGAAAAGCAATAAATTATGGCTTCCATTGACGCTGAAAGTTGGATGAAGGCTGGCACATTTATCGGTGCCATCGTCGCACCTATTTATTTCCATGTTACAAATAAAGGCGGAACTAAAATCACATTCGGCCAAACTTGTGTATTTGCTCTCACTGGCGCAGTAGCAGGGCTTTTGACTGCCGTACTCGCTTTAGGTGTGGCAGGTGTACTTGGCATAAAAATGACATGACCGCGCCAGCTATTCCGTTCGGCGTTTGACGTCCCGCCTGATTGTGTGCTATGGTTTCACCAGTTCTTTACATATTCGTCCGACGTGGCAAATGATGCTCTTTTAGGGCAGCTTACGTTTCCTTTTAAAGTCGCAGTTTGGCAGGTCGGATGTCTGTTTTATCGCCTGTGTTTAAGCAATTCCTATCACATGGCGAGCGTGTTTTGTGTATCCTTCACCGGTTTCAAATTTAATGATTCCGTTTTCATAATTTAATGTCTCCCGTGGCGTTATATTAATCCTAATATAAGACGGCGTTATATGTGCTGTCAGAAAATGTGTTTGTAATCCCAAGTTATATGTCCGTTATATGAGTGATATAACTTCATACAACGAAGCTTTTCGCGAATTTTTTTGCGTCACTCATATAACCCTGATTTATATTATGATTAATATAACTATGCTTCCGGCGACCGAT
>JARLJN010000010.1 GCA_031291255.1 Gammaproteobacteria bacterium | reverse complement strand
TTTTTTTTTTTTTTTTTTTTTTTTTTTTTTTAATAAAAAAAAATTATTTTTGTGTTGGTATTAAAAAAAAAAAAAACAACCCAACCTACGATGCACTCGTAGATTATTGGCTTTCAATGACATCCCGCAAAAATCTAAACAACGCAGTATCAGCACCGCCGTGTTTATTCGCTTCATGTTCTTTTTGAGCATTGCGTACTAGCTGACGTAATTCTTGGGTTTCTGTCTGAGGAAACTGCTGTAAAAATTCTTCCAGTAAGGTATCACCTTCTGCGATTAAGCGATCACGCCAGCGTTCTACTTGATGAAAGCGTGACTTGTTTAAATGATTTTTAAGCTGAATTTTTTCTATTGCGGCTTCTATGGGAGCTGGATCTAGGTGACGCATCAATTTGCCTATGTATTGCAATTGACGGCGTTTGCCTTCATGAGATTTTATGTTGCGAGCCGCGTTAACGGCATCAGCAAGATCAGATTCGAGTGGAATTCTGGCAAGTTGAGAGGGAGATAAAGAAACAAGTATTTCTCCAATTTTTTGAAGAGCCAACATATCCCGCTTGCGTTGACTTTTACTGGGCGGAAGATCCTTTGGCTCTTGCATAAAATTATACTCTATTGTGCAGCGGGTGTTGTAGCAGGTGCATCTGTTGCAGCCGCTGGTTTAGCGTGATGGTGATGCGTTGCTTTATGTGTGTGTTTTGTAGTATTGCAATGTTTTTTGCTGCAACCACAATGTGATTTATGCTTCTTTTTCTTTGCCTTAGGCGCTGCTGCTTTATCAGTAGACGCGCTTGAGTCCATAGCGGATTGGCTAGAGCTTGAAGCATCTGCAACAGTTAATTCATTGCCTTGTTGTGGAACGGTTTGCATAACATCATTTGGGTTAGAAGGTTGTGCATTGTTCATATCATCCGCCATGACTATGGAGGAAGCCATCAATGATGCAGCCGCTAATAAAGTAACTAATTTTTTCATAATTAAAAACGCTCCGTGTGAGTTTAAGATTGGTAAATCATCGCTATTCTTCACCATTACGCTACTTCTTGCAAGTTTCATTAGCTTTATTTCATCGAGTTACTATAAAATCGACTCAATTCTTATAGTCTTTTACTCGAGAGCAATTATATGTCTGAAGTTATTCAGTCCAGTATGTTTACGCAAGCAAGCTTGGAACAACTGGTTGCTCATATATTACACGAAGCAAAGCTGCAAGGTGCTACCGCTGCTGAGGTCGATGTGGGATCCAACAAGGGTTTCAATGTCATGGTGCGCATGGGTGAGGTAGAGACCGTAGAGTATAACCAAGACAAGATTATCGAAATTACGGTGTATTTTGGACTGCGCAGCGGTTCCTCCAGTATTTCAGATATACGTCCGGCTGCCATCAAATCTGCAGTGGAGGCTGCTTGTAATATTGCACGCTTTACTGACGAAGACGAGTTTTCAGGCTTAGCAGATAAGGCATTATTAGCGTTTAATTATCCCCCCATAGATTTATCTTTCCCCTGGCATCTTGCCGTTCCACAAGCGATAGAAATGGCCCGTGAATGCGAAGCCATTGCCTTGGCAAAAGACAAGCGCATTACTAATTCTGAAGGGGTGACAATTGCGACCAGTGAAGCATGGGCAGCTTATGGCAATAGTCACGGTTTTATTGGGGTTTATCCATGCACACGTCATGAAATTAGCTGTGTTTTAATCGCAACAAAAGGCGATGATATGCAGCGTGATTATAGCTATACAGTCGCTTGTGATGCTGATTCATTAGATCCCATAGAGCAAATTGCAAATACAGCTGTAGAACGCACTCTGCGTCGATTAGGCGGGAGACGTTTGTCCACTAGGCATGTTCCTGTTGTTTTTGCTGCAGAAGAGGCTAGAGCACTGTTAGGCCATTTTGTCGGTGCAATTTCGGGTGGAAACTTATATCGTAAATCTTCATTTTTGCTAGATCATTTAGGAAAACCTATTTTTCCTGCGCACATTAAAATAGATGAACGTCCCTATTTAGCAAAAAGCCTAGGCTCTTCTCCATTTGATGGTGATGGAGTGGCAACACGACCCAATGTATTTGTCGATAATGGAATATTAAAAAATTACGCTTTAAGTGTTTATTCAGCAAAAAAATTAGGTATGCAAACCACTGCAAATGCAGGTGGTGTGCATAACTTATTTATGAGTCATGGAGATAAAGATCAAGAAGCTTTGTTGAAAACCATGGGCACAGGTTTGTTAGTCACTGAGCTGATGGGGAATGGCGTTAATATGGTAACCGGTGATTATTCACGCGGCGCGGGTGGATTTTGGGTAGAGCGGGGTGAGATACAGTATCCAGTAGAAGAAGTGACTATTGCTGGAAAGTTACCTGAAATGTATGCCAACTTAGTTGAAGTTGCTAATGATATAGATCACCGCGGAAATATAAAAACAGGATCTATTTTATTAGATGAGATGATGGTAGCGGGTAATTAATTAGAGGACTGAAAAAATATGCCTAACAGATTAAATATGGATGCGATACGAACCTATTATGATGTTCCACCGCGAAGTTTATTGTCTCGTTTAGCTTTCCCTGTAGGTAAGTTATATACAGATTCTTATACTGGTGCAGGCGCAAAATATTCGCCATGGGATGAAATTGAAGACGGTATTTTTGTAGGTAAAATTATCTGTGAATCAGAATGTGACTCACTCATCGAGTTTGTTAATAATGAGCAAGAAAAAAACCCAGGTCGTAAAAAACGGCCTTTGAAACTGGTTGTCAGTGTTCTGGATTATTTTGAGTTGGGGGGAAGTTTTCCTTTACAGCGTATAGCGACACCTAAGGACTGGATTGCAAGAGGCGTGACACATTGTAGTTTACCTATTAAAGATTTTGGTGCGGTTGCATTTGATGACTGTATTAGTAAAACCATTCATGACATGAGAAAATGTTGGCTTGAAGGTGGCTCAGTTTATGTGCATTGCAAAGCTGGGCGAGGTAGAAGTGCGATGGTGTGTGCTATTTATCTGGCAGTTTTTCATGATCTCTATGCTAAGTTAGAGCTAGACGAAGCTTTTGTTCATGCCAATTTGCAAATGAGCGGTAAGCGCTCACAAGTAAAACTGGATGAACAAAAATCAAATAAAGCTAAGCAAGTTATACGCCATATTAGAGCTCAAGCTAGTATTAAAACAGAAGTAGAAGAGCCTGATATTCCAGAAAATTTTTTTGATGAAGATAAATCTATTTCTCATGAAATGAATTTTGAAGAAAAGCTAGATAATTATCTTGCAAGTTCAGAAGCTAAAGTGGCATTAAGTGAAATGGTTTATTTTAAAGAAATAGCGATCTACGCTGCTTATCATGATGCAATGATTGTAGGAAAAACAGATAGGTGTGAAGTTGTGAAAGGATTTCTTGATGAAATGTTTTATGCGACAGATGCAAAGTGGTTTCGTAATTATCATAAACCAGATAGTTATATACAGCGTTTGCTTGATGTTGAACCTTTAACGAATCTGATGCAAAGCATAGGTCTTTCTTTTTTTGGTGGCGCACAAGTATCGGAACAGGTTGTTGAAGAAGATAAAAAGTTAAGACAAGAGTTTGTAGTAAAATTTTTTGAAGAAGTCGTAAAGCATTTATGTACGCAATTAAATTGTGATAGTGAAGCTTTAATGAATTTATCTAAGAAAGAAGTGTTGAGTTCCAGTAGTCAACCGAATTTAGCGCATATGTAAATAATATTCTAAAGAGGATGTAGGTTGGGTTGAGTGGTTTTTTTTAAAACCAACAAAAACAAAATTTTGGGTTATTTAAAAACACACAACACAACCCACTACACGGCGAAAAAACG
>JARLJN010000009.1 GCA_031291255.1 Gammaproteobacteria bacterium | reverse complement strand
TTTTTTTTTTTTTTTTTTTTTTTTTTTTTTTTTTAAAAAAATTTTTTTTTTTTTTTTTGTGTTCAAAAAAAAAAAACCACACAACCCAACCTACAGCAAGCGCAGTGAAATACACGTAAGTTTCATCGATAAAAAAAGAATTCTTCAGATAAAAAAACGGGCAGTACTAAGTACTACCCAAGTTGATCATATTTGGCAATCCTTGCCAACATTCCATCCATGTACACAAAACGAGGAGTGGTTGCACAAGTCCATTTTTGCGTGAAGTAGCCATCCTTGACTACGGGGTCAGTGTATCTAAGTCTAGGGATTAAGGTATGGGGTTGAGCGCTAAGCATTTTTGCAAGAGAAGGGCATGTGAACAAAGAAATTGCATAAAAAACATTAAAATCAATAGGTTATGATAAGCCAAACTTTTTATTTTCCTTGCTTCTCACCCGTATTAACAGATTTAACCGGTTTTTGTTAGGCGAAAAGCTTACAAGCTGCATCATAAAGTGGCCTATGCAGCTTGAAAAAGAAGTCTCAACCTCTTCTTGCAACTTACCCTAGACAGGAGATAATACGCATAAACTTATAGGCGTAATTATACATGAAACAATATATAGAAAAATTAATAAAATCTTCTTTCGATAAGTTGTGTGCAGCAGGTGAATTATCGACTGCTTATCCAAAAGTTCAAATTGATGCATCAAAAGATCTGCAGCATGGTGACTTCGCTTGCAACATTGCGCTTGCCTTAGCGAAAGAAGCAAAGCGCAAACCGCGCGATGTTGCTGAGATGATAGTGAAAAATTTACCTTCATCACCCCGAATTTTAAAAGTCGAAATTGCAGGCCCTGGGTTTATTAATTTTTTTCTGACGCCACAAGCTTTCCAAGCAATTATCCCAGAAATTTTAACTGCGGGTAAAAATTATGGGCGCGTTGATATAGGCAAAGGGCAGCGAATTTTAGTTGAATTTGTTTCCTCTAATCCTACAGGCCCGCTGCATGTGGGTCATGGCCGCCACGCCGCTTATGGGGCGGTAGTATCTGATTTATTAGAATACATTGGTTATTCTGTACATAGAGAATATTACGTTAACGATGCGGGCCGACAAATGGATATTTTGGCGGTGAGTGTATGGTTACGGTATTTAGAGCTTTGTGGTGAGACTTTTCCTTTTCCAGCGAATGCTTATAAAGGGGATTATATCGTTGCTATCGCTAAGAATCTCAAAGAAAAATATGATAGAAATTTATTTAAACTGACAAAAGATGTCTTTGTTGATTTGCCACTGGATGAGCCAGCAGGCGGGGATAAAGAAATCTATATTGATGCGCTGATTGCCCGCACAAAAAAATTATTAGGCGAAGATTTTTATTTGCAGGTTTTTGATCTCACCTTAGAAACTATCCTAACCAACATACGTGAAGATCTAGCTGAGTTTGGTGTTACGTTCCAAGAATGGTTTTCTGAACGTAGTTTTACGCAAACCGATATAGTTGATAGACATATTGCTCAAATGCAAAAAGATGGTTTAGTTTACGAGCAAGACGGTGCTTTATGGTTTCGTTCTAGCAATTATGGTGATGATAAAGACCGTGTTTTACAGCGTGCAAATGGGATGCGGACTTATTTTGCGAATGATCTTTTATATCATATACACAAGTTTGAGCGAGGCTTTACATCCGCTATTGATATATTTGGTTCCGATCATCATGGCTATATCCCGCGCATGAAAGCAGGTTTACAAGCTTATGGCATCGCACCTGAAAGATTAACGTATTTGTTAGTGCAGTTTGTGACGTTGTATCGTGGTGGCGAACAAGTGCAGATGTCAACTCGCAGTGGCTCCTTTGTCACATTGCGTGAATTACGCGAGGAAGTGGGTAATGATGCTGCGCGTTATTTTTATGTTATGCGTAAGTGTGAGCAGCACATGGATTTTGATTTGGATTTAGCGAAAGCCAAATCAAATGAAAATCCTATGTATTATGTGCAATATGCTTATGCTCGTATATGCAGCGTGTTTCGTCAGCTTGCTGAGAAGCAAATAACATTTACTCCTGAAGAGGGTTTAGCGCATTTAGAATTATTAACCCAGCCGCAGGAATTAAAACTATTGGCTACCATGGCAGAGTATAAGGATGTGATAGTGAGCGCTGCGACTTTGCATGAGCCACATCAGTTAACACAATACTTACGTGAGTTAGCGAATGACTTCCATACCTATTACAATGCCTGCCAATTTTTAGTGGAAGATGCGCATTTACGTGCTGCTAGATTAATATTAATTATGGCAGTTCGCCAAGTGCTAGGAAATGGATTACAATTGATTGGTGTTTCAACTCCAGAAAATATGTGATGGCTAAAGATTACGCTAAATTTGTTCCTGCAAAATCATGGAAGCCAAAGCGAAAGATTAGGCTTGCTGGAATTTTTATTGCTGTTTTTTTCTTTGTTTTTGTTTGTCTGGGCGCCGCTTATTCCTTTGTCATCATGAAAAAAAACAATGCTGTGGCCAGTCGAGCTGCAGATTTACACGCGTTTATCACTAACGTTGTGTTAAGCGCTATGCACAAGAATGATGGTTTAATTCGAGCTAGCGTTAAAAAAATGGCAGAAAACTCCCAACCGCCTGTCCATTTCGATTTCTACTCTGAATTGCCTAAGATGCAATTAACCCTAACAGAAACTCAAGACACACCTAGCCCGAGCAATAAAGCTCCTTCTACTCATTATGAAGTCGGGGTCAAAACAGGATTAACTACCGCGGAAGATACACAACCTGCTGCTCCCAAGCCAGCTGTTGTTGAACCTGCACCGCCACCAGCTCCAGTTAAAGTGATACAGCCCGATGAGCTGTCAGGCCTGATAGCAGAAGAAGCCGTACAAAAATCACAATATGTTTTGCAATTAGGCGTTTTTGAAACGCGGTTAGCTGCTAATAAATTGCAAGAAGCGTTGATTTCAGTCGGGTTTAATCCTGTTGTCGTGAAATTACATGCCGGTAAGTATGATTTATATGAGCTTCAACAAGGTCCTTTTACGGATTTACAAATGGCAAAAGCAACTAAAAGTCGTTTGCAAAAGAGAGGTATTACCAGCGTCATTCATAAAACAGGATAACCGCGCTGGCCTTGTAAAAGGATAAAATACCCCCATATTTAATCTTAACAGCCAAATAATAGCTAAAGTTAAACAATAAACAGGAGTTCTGCTAACGAGGGTTAATATATTGTGAAGCACGACTTGATGCCATGGATGGCATCTTTAAGCGCATGGATGTGCTGTTTAGAGTGCGAAAACAATATATTAACCCTCGTTAACAGGAACTCCTGATAAAGAATAGGAGATGCTGGGTGGAACAATTTCGTGGCACTACCATAGTGTCGGTTCGTCGTAAGGGTCTAGTGGTAATAGGCGGAGACGGCCAAGTGACTATGGGTCATACCATAATGAAAGGCAATGCCCGTAAGGTCAGACGTTTATATAACAACCGTGTTATTGCAGGATTTGCTGGAGGCACAGCGGATGCTTTTACTCTCTTTGAGCGATTTGAGGCAAAGTTAGAAACGCATCAAGGTCATTTATTGCGCGCAGCAGTTGAATTAGCAAAAGATTGGCGTACTGACCGCATCCTAAGACGTTTAGAGGCTTTATTAGCAGTCGCTGATACCAAGACTTCGCTCATCATTACAGGAAATGGTGATGTGATAGAGCCAGAAGATAATTTAATTGCTATAGGTTCAGGCGGACCTTATGCCAAATCTGCAGCTCAAGCTTTATTAGAAAATACAGAACTCGATGCGCGTTCTATTGTTGAGAAATCATTAGGTATTGCCGCATCAGTTTGTATTTATACCAATACTAATTATACGATAGAGTCATTAGAAGGTTAATGGTTCGGGAAGAAAGGTACATTTATGTTATTACGTGAAGAAACATTTGCTGATAATTGCAGTACTAAGAGTGAGACGCAGATGAAATATATGACTCCCAGAGAAATAGTTAGCGAGCTCGATAAATATATTATCGGTCAAGCAGAAGCAAAACGTGCTGTGGCAATTGCTTTGCGTAATCGTTGGCGTCGTATGCAATTGTCTTCACCCTTGCGTGACGAAATTATGCCAAAAAATATTTTAATGATAGGGCCTACTGGAGTCGGTAAAACTGAAATAGCTAGACGCTTGGCAAAATTAGCCGATGCGCCTTTTGTCAAAGTAGAAGCGACTAAGTTTACAGAAGTGGGTTATGTAGGGCGTGATGTTGATTCTATCATTCGTGATTTGGTTGACGTTGCTATCAAGATGCTGCGTGAAAAAGAAATGGCGAAAGTGCGTACTTTAGCAGAAGAAGCTGCGGAAGAACGTATACTTGATACCTTATTGCCAGCGCCGCGTGCCAGTTTTGCCGGTGAGCCACATGAGCCTGTTCCTATCGATAATACAACTCGTGAGCTATTTCGTAGAAAATTAAAAGATGGATCCTTAGACGATAAAGAAATTGAATTAGAAGTGTCTGCAGCGCCTATAGGAGTAGAGATTATGGCTCCTCCTGGCATGGAAGAAATGACTAACCAATTGCAAAGCATGTTTCAAAATTTATCTTCTGAACGCAAAAAAATGCGAAAAATGAAAGTGTCAGATGCGAGAAAAATTTTACGCGAAGAAGAAGCCGTTAGATTAATTGACGACGAAGATTTAAAGGCACGTGCACTTGAAAGTGTAGAACAGAACGGCATAGTATTTCTAGATGAAGTCGATAAGATTGCAAAACGTTCTGAACAAACGGGCGCAGATGTTTCACGAGAAGGTGTGCAACGTGATTTATTGCCACTGATTGAAGGCTCAACCATTTCAACTAAATATGGCATGGTGAAAACCGATCATATTTTATTTATTGCATCGGGTGCATTTCACTACGCTAAACCTTCAGATTTAATTCCAGAATTACAAGGCCGCTTGCCTATACGTGTAGAGTTAAAAGCATTAAGCACAGATGATTTTGTGAGAATTCTAACAGAACCAACCTCCTCATTAACAGAGCAGTATATTGCATTGATAGGCACTGAAAATGTTAAATTAACATTTTTACCTGACGGTGTTAAACGCATAGCAGAAGTTGCATGGCATGTGAATGAGCGTACAGAAAATATAGGCGCGCGACGTTTACATACTGTGTTAGAACGTTTATTAGAAGAAATTTCTTTTGAAGCTTCTGACCATTTGAAAACTGAAGTCGCTGTTGATGCTGCTTATGTTGATAAATATTTAAATGCGCTTGTTAAGGATGATGATTTGAGTCGTTACATATTGTAACAGTTTCTCTTCTCCCGCTTGCGGCTAGGATATGCACACATCTTTTAAGTTATATGTAGGTTGGGTGTAGGTTGGGTTGAGTGCTTTTTACGAAACCCAACACAACTTGTAACGTCTAGAAAAAGCTGATGAGTACTTGTAGGTTGGGTTTCGTAAAAGGCACTCAACCCAACCTACAACTTGATTGAAGTTTATAGTCAGGTATGACACAAAAAAGGATTTCATATGTCTGCAGATGACCAAAAAAAAATAGCCGCAATTTCCGCATTAGATTATATAGACCACGATGTAGTTTTGGGTGTAGGTACTGGAAGCACGGTCGCGTTTTTTATTGAAGCGTTAAAAAGCGTGAAAGGCAAAATTGAAGTTGCTGTTGCCAGTTCAAATGACACTGCAGAAAAATTAAAAGCATTGGGCATACAGGTTGCTGATTTAAATTCTGTAGGCGAAGTGACATTGTATGTTGATGGTGCTGATGAAGTGAATTCTCACAGACAAATGATAAAAGGCGGCGGGGGTGCATTAACTCGCGAAAAGATAATAGCAGCATGTGCCAAACAATTTGTTTGCATAGCAGATGCGAGCAAGCAAGTGGATTTGTTGGGAACTTTTCCCGTTGCAGTTGAAGTAATCCCCATGGCAAGAAGTTATGTGGCAAGGCAAATCGTTAAGTTAGGTGGCGATCCTGTTTATAGACAAGGTGTGGTCACAGATAACGGTAATGTCATTTTAGATGTACATAATTTTAAGATTTTAAATCCCGTCGAGTTAGAACAAAAATTAAATAATATTGTTGGTATAGTTGAGAATGGAATTTTTGCAGCGCGTACTGCAGATGTAGTGTTGCTAGGAACAGAGCAAGGCGTTAAGAAAATTTAATATGAAAATGACTCCCTCTCTCACTAAAAAATCCATTTATATACTTTGCACTGGCGGCACTATAGCCATGCAAAAAACATCAGAAGGCTATGCTGCTAAGCCTGGTTACATGATAGAAGCTATGAAAAAAATTCCTGAATTAAACAATCAGGACATGCCGCATTACACAATAGAAGAATATGAGCAGCCCATTGATTCCGCGAATATGACGCCAGATGATTGGGAGAAAATCGGTAGCAGCATACTTGCAAATTATGATAAACATGATGCTTTTGTTGTGTTGCATGGCACGGATACCATGGCTTATACAGCTTCTGCATTGTCATTCATGTTTAATCACTTGAACAAACCTATCATATTAACTGGCTCACAATTACCTTTATTTGAAACGCGAAATGATGCACGAGAAAATTTAATTAATGCTATGTTGATAGCAAGTCATTATGCGATTCCTGAAGTGTGTATTTTTTTCAATAATAAATTGTTTCGTGGTAACCGTTCAAAAAAAATGGACGCCAGCAGCTTTTCTGCCTTTGCTTCACCTAATTTTCCTGCATTAGGAAAAGTCGGCACAGATATTTTAATACGTAAGCAATTGTTGCAACCTTTGCATGATGAAAAAATATTTTTGCAATCACTCGTTAAGACAGTCATTATTTCACTGAAAATGTTTCCTGGCATGTCTCATGACATTCTAGCAAAAATTTTGCAAGCCCCATTGCAAGCCGTTGTGATAGAAACATATGGTTTAGGTACCGCTACAGAAGATGAGAATTTTTTGAAAGTGATACAGTCTGCGTCTGACTCGGGAATTATAATTGTTAATTGCAGTCAATGTGCTACAGCAAAAGTCAAAATGAGTACGTATGCCGCTGGCAATGCGTTAAAGAATGCGGGTGTTATTTCAGGAGGTGATATGACATCGGAAGCAGCATTAGCAAAATTATTTTATTTATTTAGTCTAAAAATATCTTTATCAGAAATCAAATCACGTATGCAAGAAAATCTCCGTGGTGAGCTTACAATTTAAGCTACACCTTATTGGATAGTACAACAAGAACCTGGATGTTGATCATCATCTTTTTTATTGTCACGCTCTATAGCGTTGGGTTGTTGTTCAACTGCAGGAAATTGTGGTTCAGCCACAGGGCCTTCTTTTTGTTCCGGGCTAGTATTGTAATTAAAATCGGGAGCAGGGGCATCAGGTAAGGTCATTTGGGCAACTTTGTTTTTTGCAAAAAGACCATTTTTATGTTTCGAAATTTTTTCTTTTGCTTCAAGTTTAGGTGCAAGAGTTATTAATTTTTCTATTTTTAAAGGCTTGCTCACAAAATCATTCATGCCTGATTGTTTAGCTTTTGCTAATTGTTCTTCCCCATAATTTCCACTTAATCCAACTATGCTGCAAGGTTTGTAGTCTTCTTCTTTTTCTATTCTGCGTAAATTTTCTGTTGCTTCAAACCCTCCCATGGGTTCCATGCATTCATCCATTAACACAAGTGCGAAATCTCCCTTATGCTCTTTGAAAACTTTTATGGCTTCTAGTCCGTCTTTTGCGGTGATGCACGTGTAGTCTAATCTAGAGATCATTTTGGACATGAGTTTTCTTGCTATGTCGTTATCATCAACTAACAATATTTTATTGCTAGTGCTAAGATTTTTTTTCACACTCATTTCATCAGATTTTTTTATGATGGCGTTAATTTCTTCTATTGTTGGAATGGTAGTATGGATGGATACACGAATTTCATTCTCATCAAACGAGAGCTGAATATTTTCGTTAATAGAGCAAAGTTCATTTAGAAATGTGAGGTTATCACTTTCCTTATTTTTAATGTGCGTACTTAATGATGAACCTTCTGGTGTGTCATTCATTGTGAAACAAGGGTATATTTCATTTTTTTCGGATGCGCAATGTATTTCATGGGCAATAATATTTGTTAATATTTGTTTGACTAGTTCATAGTCTGCTTTTGTGTAGTCAAATTTACTAGCAGGAAGAATAATAAGTAATTTGTTATTATTTAACTCCGCTCTTAAAGCAAAAGAGGATTGTATATCTGCGAGTAATTTATTTAAGTTGAATACGCTAATGGTTTCTGATTTGTTTTTTGATTTGCATTTTGCAAGGTGTAAATAATTATTAAATAATTCCAACACGTTTTCTGCTGAAGCTATTGCTTTATTAGAATGGTTAATCATATCGTTTAATGCGGGATGGTTGGGTTTAATTGTATTTTTGCTTTTAATAATTAAATTAATTTCTGTGTATACTGCAATAAGGTTGGAAAAATAATTACGCGCATCATGACAAATAATTTCAAGATTTTCTTTTGTATTATTATTTGCGACTTCTACAGATGAAGATGCATTAGGCTCTTTATTTTCAATAAAATCTTTTTTCTCTTGTTCGGATGGGGTAGATAAATTATCCCAATTTAATGTGAACTGAGTTCCTTTATTTAATTCGCTGGCCACGTTTATTTTGCAATTCATCAGGTCTGTTATGGATTTAACAAAAGACAGTCCCAAGCCCGTTCCGCCAAAATCATTTTCAGAGGTATTTGTGTGTGCTTGATGAAATTCTTGGAAAAGATGTTTTGCAGAATCTGGGCTCATGCCTATGCCTGTATCTTTTATGCAAGCTTGCATGGCTACCTTATCGTCTTCTTGAGTCAATGTAATGGAGACATCAATACAACCATGTTTACCGGTAAATTTAATCGCATTTGAAAGCAGATTGGCGAATACCGTTTTTAATAATCGCGTATCACTTTTAATCCACATAGCTTCTTGTTTAGAATCGGATGCGCTTTGTGCGATACCGTTTATCGTTAAATTGAGGGTTATGCCTTTTTCATTTGCTCGACCAGTTGCAGCCATTAATATATTCTTCAATAAGTTATCTACAAACACAGGGGTATTATTGATAATAAAACGCCCTTTTTTAATATCAGAAATGGAGAGTCCATTGTTGATTAATTCTTTAATTTCACTCAATGAAGCGCTTGCGTAAGTTAATTGTTTTGCTATCTCTGGGTCGTCGTTTAGGGTTGCTAACTCATTGATTTGATTTTCAGCCACCGTACAATAATTCGAGCGGATTTGCTCTTTCAAAGTAGAAAGAGTTAACTCTTTGTTTTTGTTACGAAAATTTAACATGGCGTTCCTCGGGTTGTTTCATAAAGATGCTGTGTATATTATACACAAATTCTGTAGGAATTGCTTAAATTTCACAAAGATAAAGGAAGGTGATCGCGAGCAAAATTTTGTTATACTGCATTTTTAAAATTTTACCTATTAGGATGGGAAGCGCGAATGCTGCCTTATAAAGTAACCAAAAGATATCAGCGTGGTGCAGAGCAGTCTCTTGCTCGATTTCAAGAGCAAGACGATGCGAAGTTATTTATTCAAGCAAAATTAGAATGGGATGCAAATTACAAAGTGAATGCATCTTATCAATTGTATGATTTTGATGATTTAATAGAAGAATTTAGTCAAGATCAGTCTGCTGCAGGTGAAGCGACATCGCAAGGTCAAGGGACGCAGCAAACCAGCAAGCAAGTGTTTAGTCCTTCTCCTTTGCAAATGGCGCCACGTCCAGGCAGTGTGCCTTATTCATCATTTAAAGATGTGAAAGATACAAAGGATGATGATAAAAAATGATGAGTTGCCCGGATTGAGCCATAGCTTTATCCACAAGTCCTGCATCCCTTCTCCCACCACAAAAAGCGTGGCGAGAAAAGGGATGCAGGACTTGTGGGTGAGGCTATGGATTGAGCATAGAGACAATCCGGGTTGTTATTTTAAGATTATCTATCTGTGACAGGATAATAAATTAACTGAACAATATTTCCATCGGGATCTGCGCAATAAAAACTGCGAGTGCCATCGCGATGTTCTTTGGGGCCGGCTTTAATCTCAACGCCGTTTTCTCGTAAATAGTCACACCACACATCGACATCTTTGCGTTCATCTAAAAAAAATCCTATATGATCTAAGCGTTGATGTTTGGCGGGATTAAAATCTGCAGGTGCACGATGTAAAGCAAAATTATCATTTCCCGACGTTAAATAAATATTGTCTGCATCGGGTTGCCAATCAATTTTCATACCAAGTAATTGAGTGTAGAAATGTTCACACTCAGTGAGGTTTTTTACGAAGAGTGCAACGTGATGTAACCCTTTAGTCGGTTTTGGTTTTTGCATGATTTCATCCTTTTGTTATTTTAATTCTTCACGCATTTGTGTGATCACTTTTTTATAATCTGGTTGGGAAAAAATTGCAGAACCTGCAATGAATGTATCGGCTCCTGCTTTTGCAGCAGCTGCGATGTTGTCTGTTTTGATGCCGCCATCAATCGCTAACCGAATTTTTTTATTATTGTTATTAATTAATTGTCGTGTTTGAGTCAGTTTATTCAATGTAGCAGGAATAAATTCTTGACCACCAAAGCCGGGATTAACTGACATGATAAGTATTACATCGAGCTTATCCCATAGGTGGTCTAAGTGAGTTAATGAAGTGGCGGGATTCAAAGCAAGGCCTGCTTTACAACCCAGTTTGTGAATTAGATTTAGGCTACGGTCTACGTGTTGAGTTGCTTCAGGATGAAAGGAGATAATGCTAGCACCGGCCTTTGCAAATTCGACGATAAGATCATCTACGGGTGTTACCATTAAGTGCACATCAATGGGCGCTGTAATGCCATATTTGCGTAAGGCTGAACAGGCTAGCGGCCCCATGGTTAAATTAGGGACATAGTGATTATCCATGACATCAAGATGAAGCATATCAGCGCCTGCGGCTAAAACAGCTGCAGCTTCCTCGCCCAATCTTGCAAAATCAGCCGCTAATAAAGAGGGTGCAATAAGATAATTTGACATGATGGTTTCCGTGTGTGATCGATCATGACGTTGAAAATAAATGTTATAATGCATACTACTAATAATTAGTGTTTGTTTCCATCAGAATGAATATAATCCTATCCCTCAATTGCTGAATGAAGGCTATGTTTTGCGAATTTTATATACTGTCATTTTTTATTTAATATTGCCCTTTATTTTTCTACGCTTACTTTGGCGTTCGCGTCGTGCGCCCGCCTATCGCAAGCGTTGGGCAGAGCGATTAGGATATGGTTCTTATCAGTTAGATAAAAGTATATGGATACATGCTGTTTCATTGGGTGAAAGCATAGCGGCCACGCCTTTCATCAAAGCGTTACAAGAGCGTTATCCGCTGATACCTATTGTTGTCACTAACATGACACCAACAGGATCTGCGCATATACAAAAAACATTTGGTAATACAGTACTGCAACAGTATGTTCCTTATGATTTACCATTTTGTCTCCAGCATTTTTTAAAACGAGCTCGTCCACTCGTTGCAATTATTGTTGAAACAGAATTATGGCCAAATTTATTTTATGTTTGTCAAAAAAATCAGATTCCAATTTTTGTTGTGAATGCACGTTTATCTCAAGCTTCCGCTGCAGGTTATTCCCGTGTAAAACGTTTAACACAACAAATGCTAAGCAATGTGCATACCATTGCTGTGCAAACAGAATCTGAATTACAACGTTTTATTGAGTTAGGTTTAGAGAGTAAAAAAGGTTGTGTGAGTGGAAGCATTAAGTTTGATATCACTGCACCGCGTGATTTAATTTCGCAAGGCGCTGCACTGCGTGATCAATTGGGTTATGCACGCCATGTGTGGATAGCAGCAAGTACGCATGCAGGCGAAGAAGAAATTATTTTTGCGGCACACAAAAAAATTCTTACCGTTTTTCCTACCGCTTTATTAATTATTGTTCCTCGTCATCCTGAACGGTTTAATTCAGTTTTTGCATTAGCGCAGTCACAACATTTTCGTATTACAAAACGCAGCGAAAAATCAGATGACTTATCGACAGCTGAAAGTTATTTATGTGATTCCGTAGGTGAAATGATGCTGATGTATGCTGCCAGTGATGTGGCTTTTGTGGCAGGTAGTTTTGCGGATATAGGCGGTCACAATATGTTAGAACCTGCAGTATTAGCAAAGGCGATAGTAACAGGTCCTACACTTTATAACTTCGCTGAGATCAGTGAAATGTTAATAAATAAAAATGGAATGGTTACAGTGCAAGATGCTGAAGAATTGTCGAATGTGGTTATAAAACTTTTTCAAGATGAAAATTATCGTAAAACTATGGGTGAAAATGCAGAAGCAGTTGTTGTTAGCAATCGCGGAGCACTTGCAAAACAATTAGCTATCGCGAAGGATATTATTGATGCTAGGCTCGCACAACAAAACGCGTTGTAAGTCATGAAACGCTTTGCGTTTATCTACAGGGTTTTGCAATAACTCAGTAGGATCATAGGTGACAATGAGTGGAATGTGAGTCTCACCGTAATAATGGGTTTGATTCCTTAGCTGATCAAGAGCAGCAGAGCTATTACATAATGCTTGAGCGGCAGTTTTGCCTAATACGAGTAACATTTTAGGGTTGATGGATCTGATTTGTTTATCAATGCCATCATGAAAATAGGTCAAAGAAACGTGCTCTCTCTCTAGGACATCTAGCATTTTTTGAAGGAGCTGGTTTGCTAGAGGCTGTTCCGCTTCCGGAGCCGCTATGACCATTAATTCAGCGCCGTACACGGCCTTTTTAAGGTGCCAGGCTTGGATTCCCATGACTTGTAAATAATCTATCTGATTAGCGTTCATTTTCGTTTAGAGCCATTAATGTGAGTAGATTGAATAAAATTTCGCTACAATGAGACTGTTTTGGCGAACTATATAGCTTATAATAGCCACAAATGTTAAGCGAGGAAACACAAATGAAAAATATAGCCGTCTACCCTGGCACCTTTGATCCCATCACTTACGGCCATATAGACTTGGTAGATCGTGCAGCCCGTATGTTTGACCGTGTGATAGTCGCTATTGCCCCAAACACTGCCAAAGGCCCTCTATTCAGCTTAGAGGAGCGCGTAGCATTGGCCAGCGAGGTATTATGCTCTCATAAGAATGTCGTGGTCCAAGGCTTTGAATCCTTATTGACAGACTTCGCTGCCCAGCAAGGTGCAACTATTTTGCTGCGCGGCTTGCGAGCTGTGTCGGATTTCGATTATGAATTTCAACTAGCCAGTATGAATAGACGTTTGGCACCCACTATAGAAACCTTATTTCTGACGCCAGCAGAAAATTACACCTTTATTTCCTCTGGGCTAGTTCGTGAAATTGCTTCATTGGGCGGTAATGTACAACAGTTCGTGCCAGATGCGGTATTTGCTGCGCTGCGCAAGAAGTTTGGTAAGTAAAGCTATGGCCTTAAAGATTACCGATGAGTGCATAAATTGCGATGTCTGCGAGCCGGTTTGTCCTAACAAGGCCATTTATCAGGGCGAATTAATTTTTGAGATTAACCCTGATCTGTGTACCGAATGCGTAGGTCATTTTGACGAGCCTCAATGCGTGGTGGTGTGTCCTGTGGATTGTATTCCTCTAGATGAAGAGCATCCTGAAACAAAAGAAGAGCTGCTGATAAAGTACAATAAGCTGACTTCGACATCTTAAATTCAACCAATATATCGCTAATTAATTGAAAATAAAGATTTTTTTATCTACGTGCTATTTCTGTATACATGTATACACTTGTATATTTTTGTATACGGTGTATAATTAATATCAGGAGGGTCACTTATGACTATTGCACTGAGATTGCCGCAAGAACTAGAAGACAGGCTGACTATTCTTGCAAAAAAAACACATCGTTCCAAAAGCTCATATGCTCGTGAAGCGCTTGAGCTTCATATAGAAGAGATGGAAGATTTTTATCTTTCAAAAGCGATTTTGGCTAACCCCGGAAAAATTTACTCTTTAGAAGAAGTGGAGAAAATGTGTGGCTTGGAAGATTAATTTCACGGAAACTGCATTGAAGCAGCTTAAAAAATTAGATAAAAGCGTTGCCAAAAAAATCACTACTTATTTAAAAGAGAGAGTTGCTCCTTTAGATGACATCCAGATGATAGGAAAACCACTGTTGAGTGATCTAACAGGTTTATGGAGATTTCGAGTAGAGGATTATCGAATTATTTGTGAAGTAAAAAAATCCGAGCTGACAGTCTTGGTTTTGAGATTGGGCCATAGAAAAGATATTTATTAAGGATGGTTAGTTGTGCAGCTCAGCGAGATGTCACGCCGAGCTTCATTGCTAACGTTGATTTAAAAATGGAGATTAACTTCCCAGCCAACTATTAATCGCAACCAAGTCTTCTTGACTCAATGTTCCTGCGGCTTGTTTTAACGCTAGTATATTATAAACATAGGCATATCTATCAGTGGTGTAATACGTTTGAGCTTCATAAACCTTACGTTGCTGATTCAATACATCGACTAATGTTTCTGTGCCCGCTTGATAACGCGCTTCTATTCCTTCATATGAGCTGATAGCAGATTTAATCGCTTGCTTATCTGCGCGAATTTTTTGTATGCCTGCCATAATATTTAAATAAGTTTGCCGCGTGTTCGTTGTTGTCTCGCGTATATTTTTTTCTAAGTTTTGCATGGCAACTTGATAATTATATTTAGCTTGATTTGTTCCAGCAATTACGGCACCGCCTGAAGATAAGGGTATTCCTAAATTAAAACTGAGACTGGCATTTGTAGTATGGGTTTTAGTGGGAATAAAGACACCGGGTACTGTGCCCGTTGTGTTGGGATCTACGCTGGTCGCTATGCCTGCGCCAGCAAAATTATTATTATATCCAGCGCTGTAACTGCCTTGCGCATAAAGCGTAGGGAAATGACCCGCACGTTGTTGTTTGATGGTTTCCATGGCAGAAACACTGGCTAATTGTGCAGCTTTAATCGACCAGTTTTGCATTAAAGCCGTTTTTACCCACGCATCCATATCTGCAGGTTGCGGTGAGATGAGAGGAAATTTTTCACTGAGTGGTGCTATGCTGCTATAAACGTGATTAGTAATCGCGCGTAGAGTTTCTTTGTCGACAGCGAGAGTTGTTTCAGCAGCAATAGCATTTGCTGTTGATGCAGCATAAGAAGATTCTGCGGTATAAACATCAGTCTTCGTTTTTAATCCCACTTTAAACTCTTGGTTCGCTTGATCATATTGTTTTGCGTAAGCTTTTTTGTTAGACAAGCTGTATGCCAAATTGTCTTCATCTTTTAATACATTAAAATAAGCTTGGGCAACGCGTAATATTAAATTTTGACTTGCTGCATTCAGTGTTGCATCTGCTTCTTTGCTAGCAGCTCTTGCGCCAGATAACGCAGCAAATTTACCGAAATCAAATACGGCTTGCGTGAGTGCTAATGTAAATAAATAACCTTTAGAGGTAGTTGATGAAATGGGGGAAGCAGAGCCTGAAAAATGCTGTTTATTGAGCGCGGGGCCGCCGGTGATGACGGCTTGCGGTAACAATGGAGCGAGATTTAACGGTTCCGCTTCTTTATCAGATAAACGTTGTGCAATGGCTTGCTGGTAGACTGGATCATTTGATAAAGCATCTTCATACACATGCAATAAATTTGCAGCAGCTGCTCCCGCGCTCATGTTTAAACTGAGTAATGTTATCATTGTGAGAGCAAAATATTTTTTCATTATGTTATTTCTCAAATTTAGCGTGAAAATTATTTGCAAGCTTCATGAAGTGTAGATAATTTTGAAAGTTCGATTGCAAGTTTAACAGCTGCTGCCATGCTGTTTGCATCTGCTAGTCCTGATCCAGCTATATCAAGTGCAGTGCCATGATCTACAGATGTTCGTATGATAGGTAAACCCAAGGTGACGTTCACTGCTTCTTGAAATCCTAAATACTTAACAACAGGAAGAACTTGATCATGATACATTCCCAAAATCACATCACAATTATTTAAATATTTATCGAGAAATACAGTGTCCGCAGGTAAGGGTCCAACGATATGAATTCCTTCATAGCGTAATTCTTTTAAAGCAGGTTCTATGATTTCAATTTCTTCGCTGCCCATATGACCACTTTCGCCGGCATGAGGATTTAACCCGCAGACTGCTATTTTAGGCGCGGTAATATTAAATTTAGTTTGTAATTCTTTTTGTAATAATTTTATTGTTGTTTTTAATTTTTCATGTGTGATTGCTGAAGGAACTTGAGCGATAGGAATGTGTGTTGTGAGTAGTGCAACTTTCAATGAGTTAACGACAAACAACATAATAGAGTTTTTAACCTTGCAGCGTTGCGCTAAAAATTCTGTGTGACCTGAAAAAGAAATACCAGCTTCATTGATTATACTTTTTTGTATAGGGCCAGTGACCAGTGCATCCGCTTTTTTTTGTAAACAAAGATCAGCGGCAATGTTTAAACACTCGATAACATACGGTGCATTTGCAATGTTGAGATGGCCGGGAATACACGTTTCTTTTAATGCGACAGGAATGATTTTTAATTCACCTGGCTGCTGCGCAGTTGAATGGCTAGTGTCATCAAACGGAATGATTTTAATCGGTAAATTAAGCCATTGTGCGCGTTCAAGAAATAATTGCGGATCACCTATAACAATAATTTCTGCTAAGCTTGCTGTTTGCAAAATTTTTAAAGTGATGTCAGGACCTATTCCCGCAGGTTCACCTGGTGTGATAAGTATGCGCGGGAATGAATTCTTCATTATTATTTCTCAGTGTTATGTATGAAAGCTTGGCCGCGTAGTTTAGTTGTCCAGCTTTGTAATTCTTCTTCAAATTTTCGCTGATAAAGAAGTTGTTCAACTTGTTTATGTTGTTCTGTGGCATCGATTTTTTTATCAGCATCGCGCAGACCACTGAGTTTGATAATATGAAAACCATTTGGAGTTAAAATAGGGCCCATAATATCATTTTGTTTCATGTGTATTAGTTCGTTAGCAAAAGCAGACGGTATTTGTGGGAGTTTACGCCATCCTAAATCACCGCCCTGCATGGCTCCTGTGCTTCCCGAATTGCTTACTGCAGCTTCTTGAAAACTGGTTCCCTGATGGATTTTGGCTAACACTGCATCCGCTTCTTTTTTTGCATGCTCTACATCTTCTGGTGTGGGTGTGTCAGGTAAGGCAATGAGTATATCTTCTAAGTGATATTCTTTGTTGTTGTAAGACAACCAAGCGGCTGAGCGCATAAAGTCATCGACTTCTTGTGGGGTAATCGTAATATGTGAGCCCACTTCTTGTTGTTGAATTTGTTGTAAAATAATTTCTTCACCAATTTCTTTGCGGTAGGCTTTTACTTGCATACCTTGTTTTTTAAGTTGTTCGTACAGTTCAGGAACGGACAATTTATTTTGTGCTGCGATGGTGGCAACGGCTTTATCAACGGCTGCTTCATCGATATGTACACCAGCTTGTTCGCCTAACATCAATTGTAGTTTGCGATTAATTAACTGGTCTAACACTTGCTTGCGAAGTATGTCAGATGGCGGAGTAGCAATATGATTGATAGCAATTTGTTTTTTAGCTATTTCAATGGCGTCGTCTAATTCACTTTCAGTGATGACAGAATCATTTATGACAGTGACAATTTTATCTAATGATTGTTCATTGTTTTTTGCAGGTGTTGCCGCATTTGTTATTTGTGCAGTACTGAAAAAAATTCCGGAGACAGCGAATAGCGTTAATGCAATTTTTTTACCTGATACATGAGTCATAAAAATAAATACCTGTTATTTAAAAGTAAGAGCGGTTCCTGCACGACTATTCCCGGATTTTCGCAACGCTGAATCCGGGCTACATTCTCTTTTACTGGAACCCCTGATTAATAATCTTTTCCAAAGTTTGAGCTGTATCCAGGGATACTGCTACTGAGTAATTGGCTAGGATCTGCAAAGCCAAAGTTACCCAGTCCCTTCAACGCAAATTGCATATAAAATTCTGTATCATATTGAGGGCTGGCATTAGGAGGCGCAAGTTTAAGAAATGTCCGCCCAGCAACAAATCGAATAGCCCAACAGCAACTGTCGTATTGTAAACCAGATAATATATTCTGGAAACGCGCTTGGTTAATGCTTTTCGTTAGTCTGCCCACTACGCTCCACTGATAAAAAAGCGGCCAAGCAAAAGAGAAGTCAGTTTGTTTTAAATTATTGCCGCTGCTATTTACTGGCAATCCAGGCTGAACATCTCCATTGCGAACGAAATTATAACCTAAATTAATAATCCGTGTTGGGTCGGGGCTATATTGAACAGCAATGCTTTGGTTGCTCATTTCATTAAGCTGCGTGTTCCAAATGGTCGTTCCAGTAGCAGTCCAACCAGGCGTTAGCAAGTAAGTCCAGCTGGCAGACACGGGGGAGCGGCGTAGTTTGTTATCTTTAGGGATGGTATTGGATGGGCAGGTATTATAGCTGCAGATAGTGACTTCACGATTCCTAAAGTAAATAATTTCGCCAATGCCGGCATGAATTTTTTCTATACCTGTATCATTATCAATAAAACGTGTAGCAAGTCCCAAGCTGACTTGATTAGCATCTCCTATCCTATCTATGCCGCTAAATCGATTGTAGGTGAATAATTGATCATATGTTAGCGTGGTTTCAATCGTATCAAACACAGGGATATCGAATTGATTCCGATAAGGGATGTAAGTGTAGTAAAGCTGAGGCTCTAAGGTTTGGCGTATATCGTTACCAAATAACGTTAAATTGCGGTCAAAATACATTCCTGTACTGAGATCAAAAATAGGCAGGGCACGGTTAGGAACGCTGGGTATGCCTGTAGGTACCTGGCGTAGCTCATATTTGGTTAAGGCAGCTTGCAGGCGTGGAGTAATATAAAGAAAAGGCCAAGTGAGGGGCAGGCTTATGCCCGGCTGTACATGTAAACGGTTACCCATAGGCTGCAAGACATCACTGCCAGGCATTTTTTTGATATCAAAATGAGTGATTTCACTGTTCGCAAAATAGGAAAATTTTTGCAATTCATTGTTGGGGTAAGCGCCATTTAAAATGAGTTGTGGAAGACGACTATACTGGTTGATGAACAAACCGGGTGTGTCAACGTCCACAGGATGCAGTGTTTGGTAACCTTGCACACGCCCTGTAAAATTCCAATGGTAATCATTAAAGTTAACGTCGGCTTGTTGCAGTAGTTGATTCTGTGTTGTTTCATTCAAGCTGTTACGTAGATCACTTAAATAATAATCATCTGTCACATAATTATAATTAACATCCATGGACCACAAATCATTGAAACGTTGCTGATGTTCAAATGCAAATGCACCACGTGTAGGGCTTGCCGCTTCTAAACGACGTAAATTAGCTAACGTAAATTGATTGGTAGTGGATCCATATTTTCTTGGCGCTGATTCTTTGAATAAAGAAAAAGCTTTATCATGCGGTAAAATATCAATCGTCGTTTTTCCGCCGCTTGAGGGTGTCAAGTAACGAAAAATATCTTCAGCTTGTAATCCGCGTGCAGTATAAAACGTCGGCGTGATGGTAGTGTCATAATTAGGTGCTAAATTCCAATAGAAAGGCGTAGTCAGTTGTTCGCCAGACTTTGTTGTTCTTCCTATGAATGGAAATAAAAAGCCAGTTTTACGCCTATTATCAATGGGAAAATTAAAATAAGGCGTGTAAAAAACAGGGATTTTTTTTATATATAATCGCGCATGTTTAGCAACACCGCGCCCAGAATTTTTGTCTAACGTAATTTCACTTGCTTTGACTTCCCAAACATTAGTCAGTGGAGGACAAGTAGAATAGCTAGCTTGTTTTAATTCATAGACTTTAGGTTTATGCTGCGCGAATTCAGCCGCTTGTCCCCATGCGCTGAGATGATAAACCTGACGCGCATTTTGTAATGCTTGGTTGTTAGGTATTGCAGGTTTTAAATTAGCCGCGCTATAAATGGCTGTGCGATAAAGTATGTCATCTAAAATTTGTTCTTTTGTTTTTAAATCTAAATGTGCTTTTGTTGCAACGACTAATGTTCTGGGTTCGCGTAAATTAATATCGCCGAACAAATTGATTGCGTTTATTTTTCCTGTTGTCGGATCACGATAAAGATAAGCTTTGTTTGCCGTGATTTGTTGTCCTAAACGATTAATGGTAGCAGAGGGTAAAAATGATGTGCCATGAAAAGAAAAAAATGGCTGATCACTTGTGATAACCATGGAATTTGTGTTGATTAATTTTTCAGGATAAGTGAATGGTGCCTCAAGATAATATCCTCCGCATCGCGTGGTGAGGTCAGCTACCCAGCCTAGTTGCGCAGCAATCGCTTCATTTGGGTTTTTAGACCAGGCATTTGTTTGGGGTTGTGCATGGTTTGTTGTTGCCCCCATGCATAGCGGAATATTTGCCGTTAAACAAAGCGTAAACATGAGTTTGAGTATATTTGGCGCACGCATTTCTTGTATTTGCTCTATTATCTTTACTAGCCTGGCAGTGTAACGAAAAGCAGAAGCTGAGGGAATAAAATCTCCAATTATTTAGCATTTATCTCGAAATTAATTTAATATTGCGAGTTAAATATGTAGCCCGGATTGAGCGTTGCGAAAATCCGGGATTGCCGGCAAAACCTTATCCCGGATTTTCGCAACGTTCAATTCGGGCTACATTTAGGTAAACACAGTGATGGATGCCAGACAGAAATCTTTAGAGCATTGGTTGAAAACAGTCTGCCATTTTGATCATTACATTCTAGAGCCATTGGCTGGCGATGCCAGTTTCCGTCGTTATTTTCGAGTGACTCATCAAGGTGATTTATATATCGCTATGGATGCACCGCCGCCTCGTGAAAATTGTTTGCCTTATGTACTCATTGCGAATGCAATACGAAAAAATGGTTTATCTGCACCTATTGTTTTTCATCAAGATATTAATCAAGGATTTTTGTTATTAAGTGATTTTGGTAATCGATTATTGTTATCTGAATTAAATCAAGAAAACATGAAAGATTTATATGGATATGCATTAGATGCACTGGCTGTATTGCAAACTTGCCGTAAAGTGGATGATTATCAACTTCCTCTTTTTAGTGCAGAATTTATGGTAGCTGAGCTGCAGCTTTTTAAAGAATGGTTTTTACAAAATTATTTAGGGTTAACATTAAGTATAGAAACAGAAAAAATGTTAGATGCGCTTTTTCATTTTTTAGCGGAGTCTGCTGCAAGTCAACCGCAAGTGTTTATGCATAGAGATTATCATTCTGCTAATTTGATGATTTTACCAAATGAAGAAATTGGAATACTTGATTTTCAAGATGCGTTTATAGGTCCTGTAACGTATGATGTTGTGTCACTGTTGCGAGATTGTTATATTGCATGGCCGTCTGAACAAATTGAAACATTGGCTTTAGCGTACAAAGATAAAATTCAATTAACAGATGTCAGTAAAGAAACTTATTTGCGATGGTTTGACTTGATGGGCATGCAAAGACATTTAAAAGCATTGCTGACATACGCAAGGAAATATAAGCGCGATCAAAATGATAACTATTTACAGCATATTCCTCGCGCATTAAATTATATTTCTCATGTTGCAAATCAATATTCAGAATGCGCAGCGTTTAATGTATTTTTAAACGCAGAAATATTACCTGCATTGAAAAAGGTTACCTTAACATGCGAGCAATGATTTTAGCAGCAGGCCGTGGCGAACGCATGAAAGAGTTAACCGCATTGACTCCTAAGCCTTTGTTGCGCATTGCAGGGAAATATTTGATTGATTATTCGATAGAAGCCTTAAAAAAATTTGGCATACACGAGATAGTTATTAATGTGTGTTATCGTGCGGATGAAATAAAAAAAGTATTAGGCAATGGCGAACGTTATGGCGTCAATATTATCTTTTCAGAAGAAACAGAAGCATTAGAAACAGGTGGTGGAATTTTTCAAGCATTACCTTTGTTGGGTGCTCAGCCTTTTGTTGTCGTCAGTTGTGACATTATTTCAGATTATGATTTCAATCTTTTGCCAAAAAATCCTTTAGGCCTGGCACATTTAGTGATGGTGGATAATCGAGATTTTCATCCGCGCGGTGATTACTGTTTACATGATGGAAAAATTTTCAAGGGTGACACTAACACATTAACATTTGCTAATATCGGAATTTACAAGCCAGAATTATTTGCTGATTGTGTGCAAGGTAAATTTCGTTTAGCGACTGTATTTGATGCTGCGATAGAGCGTAAGCAAGTCACAGGTGAGTATTTTAAAGGCGTATGGCATAACATAGGAACCCCTGCACAAATCACAGAATATGAATCTCTTCACTTACATGCAAATTAATTTGCATCATTAAAAATATCAGTTAGAATCTTTTCTTGTTAAATCCTTCCTAATTTTAAAATTCGTGAGTCCTCTATTCCGCGCCACTCCAGTAATTGATACAGAAAATTGTAGGTTGGGTTTCGTCAAAAACACTCAACCCAACCTACGACTACCACCAGTGACATTTGATGTCGCATCTATTTTTTATTTATTCAATCTAGGAAAAAATCATGGCACTAGCGATTGTGTATAGTCGTGCAAGCTCAGGTATTACTGCACCACTCGTCACAGTAGAAACACATTTGTCGTATGGGTTACCTAAGTTTCATATCGTTGGACTACCTGAGGCAGCAGTGAAAGAAAGTCGAGACAGAGTACGCAGTGCGTTGATGACTATGCACTTCGAATTTCCTGCACGACATATTACTGTTAATTTGGCGCCTGCAGATTTACCCAAAGAAGGAGGGCGTTTTGATTTGCCTATTGCATTAGGCATACTCGCTGCATCAGGGCAAATCCCTAAAGATAAATTAGAGGAATATGAATTTACCGGTGAGCTTGCGCTCTCGGGTGAGCTTAGAAAAGTACGAGGAATTCTTCCTGTTGTGTTGGGCGCAAAAAAAATTGGGCGTAGTTTAATTGTACCTAAAGAAAATGCGAACGAAGCTGCTTTAGTCAAAGCAGATAATGTTTTTGCAGCGCAACATTTATCAGAAGTGTGTGCGCATTTAATCGGAGAAAAACAGTTACCGCTGTGTGAAATATCAGATGCCTCTGCAGCACTGGCGCCACCTTTAGATTTAGTCGATGTGCGTGGTCAGCCTTTTGCAAGACGTGCATTAGAAATTGCAGCAGCAGGCGGGCACAGTTTATTATTTATTGGGCCGCCAGGCACGGGCAAAACGATGTTAGCAACGCGTTTGCCAGGTTTATTGCCGCCGTTGGAAGAAGAGATGGCATTAGAGGTGGCAGCCATTGCTTCTATTAGCAGTAATGGTTTTGACAGCAATAAATGGTTGGCATTGCCTTTTCGATCGCCTCATCACACTACATCCAGTGTGGCTTTAGTGGGTGGTGGACGTCCTCCTAGACCCGGAGAGATTTCTTTGGCACACAGAGGAGTATTGTTTTTGGATGAGTTGCCAGAATTTAATCGAGCTGTTTTGGAATCGTTACGCGAACCTTTGGAATCAGGATTTATTACGATTTCTCGTGCTGCATTTCAAACGGTTTTTCCTGCGTATTTTCAACTGATAGCTGCGATGAATCCTTGCCCCTGCGGTTATGCGGGAAGTCCATTGCGTCCTTGTCAATGTTCTGTGGAACAGGTTAAACGTTACTTTGCTAAAATCTCGGGGCCGTTGTTAGATAGAATCGATATGCATGTAGAAGTCCCTGCTTTAGCCCCTGATGTGTTAGCAAAAAGTGACGCGCCTGCAGAAAGATCAGAGTTTATTCGAGTCAGGGTGACCAAAGCTAGGGCGTTGCAACAAAAAAGACAAGCAAAAATCAACGCCCAATTGCAAGTTAATGAGTTAGCGTTATATTGTCAGTTGGAAGAAGCGGCGCAAGATTTATTAATACGGGTGATGCAAAAATTTAATTTTTCTGCACGCGTGTATCATCGTATTATTAAGCTTGCTAGAACCGTAGCGGATTTAGAAGGGCGGGATCTTATTGATCTTGAGCACATTAGCCAGGCTTTGACGTACCGTTGTTTAGATAGGGCAAATTCAGTGTGTTAAGGATGATTTTGAATAAAAAACGACCATTATTAGCCAGAAAAATGCCATAAATCACGCTATAATGGTAATAGGGCATTACAATAAAAATGAAGGAGTGCGCCAGTGACTACATTTTATCCAAATGATGATGATGTTGAAGGTAGTGAGCCTCAAGCTAGGTTAGAAATCCTTTATGAGGCAGCTGAGCGATATAAAGCCGCTATTTTGGACGTTGTAGCGAGTACTGTTAATTTAACAGATGCTGTAGATGGTTCCAAAAGGCGTATGACACCCAAGGAGATGAAGGTTGCCTATAATTGGCAAGAAATTGCAAAGCTCATGCGAGAAATTCGTGAAATGCCTGAAGCAAACCCTGAGGCAAAAAAAACGAAAGCCCAGTATTTGACTCGTTTAGCCGAGATTTATGAAGCCTTGCGTGCAGCGAAAATGCCAAAATTAGAAGCCGTTCGTATGGCGTTGATGAATGAAGCGAAGCAATTGAATAGCGGTTTAACTCCCTAGTCAGCAATAAATATTCGGCCATCTGCTTATGTAGCGTGGACTAAGGCGTACAACGCCGAGTCCGCGAGGTCTGTATTATTCATTCCCGGACTCGCTACGCTTAGTCCGGGCTACAAAAAAATAATACCGAATACTTTATGCCGCCAACTCTTCCATAGCTGTTTTTAATTTTTGCATGGCTGATTTTTCTAATTGGCGTATACGTTCTGCTGAGACATTATATTTATCAGCTAAGTCCTGCAATGTTGTTTTATCATCGCTTAACCATCTGGCATTTAATATCTCTTGGCTGCGCTCGTCTAGCTCACTTAGCGCGCTATAAAGTGCTGTGTTTGATTGTTCTGACCAATTCGTATTTTCGTGTTCTGTAGCAGGATTATAGCGGTGATCTTCTAAAAAACCCGCTGGAATAAAGGGTAAATTATTATCATCACCCTCATCATCGTAACCATCAAATGGCGCGTCTGTCATATTTAAACGCATTTCCATTTCACGTACGGTTTCAGGTTTCACGTTGAGATCTTTTGCAACATCATTAATTTCTTGGTTAGTAAACCATCCCAATCTTTTTTTCATATTACGTAAGTTAAAAAATAATTTTCGTTGGGCTTTGGTGGTCGCAATTTTAACTATGCGCCAATTACGCAGTATAAATTCATGAATTTCTGCTTTAATCCAATGTACCGCAAATGAAACCAATCTAACCCCCATTTCTGGATTAAACCGTTTTACTGCTTTCATAAGTCCTATATTGCCTTCTTGGATTAAATCATTGAGCGGGAGTCCATATCCCATATAACCTTTGGCAACTTTTACGACATAGCGTAAATGAGGCAAAATCAAGCCCTTAGCCGCTGATAAGTCATTGTCTTTTTGGAGTTGTCTAGCGAAGTCCATTTCTTCAGTTGCGCTAAGTAAAGGGATTTGATTCACATATCCAATATAAGCTTCTAGACTGCCAATCGGCAGACGTATGTTGAAGGTTTGTAAGCTGCTAGTCATATATCAAGTCCTGCGATGATAATGTTGCTGGAATTATAACATACAAGGCGTAGATTTTAGCACTCTTTTAGGGGGAGTGCTAACGCGCTTTTCTCTTGTGTGTACAGATCAATACAAGGAATAAAGCATAGCGATTGACGCTAGACCCATGCAAATAAATGTTAGCCAAATAACTATGTTCGATAACAATCCATTTTTATGATGACCCATTATGGCTTCATTTTTACCAATCAGGGCAATTATAAAAATAAGAGGTACTGCAATTACACCATTGATGACGGCTGAGTAGATGAGAAGTTTGATGGGATCCACTCCCAAGAAGTTTATGAACAGGCCAGATAGGGTTGCTAAAACAATAACACCATAAAAACCTTGTGCTCTGTTAAATTTCAAGTTTAATCCAACTTCCCAATCAAGTGCTTCACCAAAAGCATAGGCTGAAGAACCTGCCAAAACGGGAACAGCCAATAGACCTAGCCCAATAATGCCAATCGAGAATATTAATTTCGCTAGATATCCTGCATGAGGAAAAGTATGTACTAGCGGTTCTAATGCTTTTGCCGCATCTGCTGATGTTTTGATATCGATAAGTCCATGCTCATGTAACACGGCAGCAGCAACTACTATGATAGACCATGTCGCAATTTCTGACATGAGCATTCCTATAAAATTATCTAATCTCAACTCTTTCATAAATTGAGATGTTAAATAATATCTTCCATTTAATTTGGGGATGTGATTTTCTTGCTGTTCTTCGACTACTTGAGAAGCTTGCCAAAAAAATAAATAAGGAGAAATAGTGGTGCCTAGTACGCCTACAATGATAAACAAAAATTGGGAATTAAATTCAACGTGTGGGATAAATGTTGCTTTTAGTATGACTAGCCACGGTGCATGGGCAATAAAAATTGTGAGGGGATAAGCGAGCAGTGAAAGACATAGCCATTTAAGGTAACGAGAATAGGCTTTATACCTAACAAATATTTCAAGTGACAATGTTGAGACAGTAAAAAATAACATGAGTACATAAAAAGGAATAGGAATAATTAGATTAGCAGCTGCTGCCATGGCGCCTATATCTGCGCCTATGTTAATGATGTTTGCAATTAACAAAAGTGAGATAACGAGAAACAAGACTTTTTTACTATAATGTTGTTTAATCGCCCATGTTAAGCCGTGTCCATTTACCGCCCCTATACGAGCGCAAGATTCCTGTATGGCCACTTGCATGGGTAGCATGAATAAAGCTGTCCATAGCTGTCCATAACCGAATTGCGCCCCTGTTTGAGAGTAGGTGGCTATTCCTGATGGGTCATCATCCGCTGCGCCAGTAACGAGTCCTGGGCCTAGAATTTTGCCAATTTTTTTCAAGCTGTTCATGATCATCATTCCATTAGTACTTGAATAATACTATGTCTGATAGTAAAAGTGTCGTCATTTTAAATGCAGTGCTATATACTTCTTAAGTGTTTAACCAAGGAGGATATAACCGTGTTTAAAAAATTGATGATAACCACAGGAATTGTTATTTCTTTGAGCGTTCCATGTCTAGCTAATGCTGATGACAACATGTCAGCGTCACAAGATCAACAAACTATGGCAGCTGATCATGATGCTATGAAAGCTTCTCATGAGTCTATGAAAGCTGATCATGAAAAAATGAAAGCTGATCATGCGAAAATGAAAGCTGATCATGAAAAAATGAAAGCTGATAAAAAAGCTAAAAAAGCGGAAAAGAAAGCGAAAGCGAAAGCTGATAAAGCTGAAAAAGCTGATGCTGCAGCGCCTGCTGCTGAACCTGCTGCTCAGTAATCAATTCAGACTCCTTCTCCCATATGCGGGAGAAGGTGTTATTCATCCCGTTAAACTCGTCGACTCAGCAAGTAACGTGTGGCCGCAACCCATGACCCTATCCAGCCTAATGTAAGACTGCAAAATAACAGTAGCAGCGTATCCATTCCATTCAATCCCAAGATATGAAATTGACTCTGGTATAAGTTCGTTAAATGACTGATAGGGCTTTTCAGCCATAATAAAAATAAATCTACCAGTAGGCATGCAATGATTCCACCTAGCAAACCATAAATCATGCCCGCATATAAAAAAGGTCTGCGTATAAATGCTCGAGTGCCGCCAATTAATTTGATGATATCAATTTCTTTTTGATGTAATTGAGTGGCGGCGCGTATGCAGTTATTTACGATCAGTAAAACAGCCATTCCTAAAAAGAAAGCCAATGCATACGTCATGCGATGAGCTAATGAAAGAATAGCGAATAGGCGTTCTATCCAGGCGCTGTCTAGTTGTACTTCTGCAACAAGAGGAAGTTCTTTTAATCTGTTGCTCAACGCATTCAATGCGCGCGGCGTTTGTTGATCTTTTGCAGGTACTATTACAATTGCCCAAGGAAGAGGATTGTCTTGTAGTTCAGACAGCATGTTGGTGACGCCAGCCTGCTGTTGTAATTCTGCTAATCCGGCGGTGGGAGAAATCGCATGCGCTTCCGCAATGCTATGATTGCTCTTGAGCTCTTTAAGGAATTGAGCGGCTTCTGCATCATCCACATTAGGCTTTAAATAAAGGGTTATCTGTGTGTTTTGTTCTAGTTTTTGCCCTAGCACATCGACATTTTTTAATAGGGTGAATAAAGCGACGGGTAATGCGAGTGTAATGCCTATGACTAAACAGGTAATGAATGTGGCAAAAGGCGCACGGCTGAGTTGGCCTAGGCTGCTAAAGCCTGCTTGTATGTGTCTAAGTCCATAGCTGATTAGACTGCTACGCTGTCTCAAGTTCTGCTTCAATTAATTTTCCCTCTGCTATGATCAACTGCCTATGTCCAAAACGTTTGACTAAGTCTAGGTCGTGGCTGGCGATGATGATGGTCATTCCTAAACGATTAAATTGTTCAAACAAACACATGATTTCGTTAGCTAACTCAGGATCGAGATTACCAGTCGGTTCATCAGCAAGCAAGAGTGCGGGTTTGTTAATGATAGCGCGTGCAATTGCGATGCGTTGTTGTTCACCGCCGGATAATTCATAAGGAAATCGGTTTTCATGTCTTGCTAAACAGACTTTTGAAAGAACAGCGCGTACGCGGCTATTAATTTCTTTATAAGAATAACCCGCAACCAGCAGTGGTAATGCGACATTATCAAAAACTGTTTTATTCATGAGTAAATTAGGGGTTTGTAAAATGATTCCGATTTGTCTGCGCAAGTAAGGAATGCGTCTGGCAGGAAGTGTTTTTAGATTATGTTTTGCAACTATCAGTTGACCGTCACTAATAGGTTCTATCGCTGCTAATAATTTTAATAATGTACTTTTCCCTGCGCCAGAGTGTCCTGTTAAAAAAACAAATTCACCTGCCGCTATTTTCAAACAGACATTATCTAACGCTAAGTGGCCGTTAGGATAATGTTTGCTAACACGGTGCAATTCAATCATTGTCTTCCGCCGTTTCAAAAAGAGCTTCAACAAACTCATCGGCTTTAAATGGGCGTAAATCGTCTATCCCTTCGCCGACGCCTATGTAACGTATGGGTAATTGCATTTGTTTTGCAATCGCAAAAATAATGCCACCCTTTGCAGTTCCGTCTAACTTTGTTATTGCTAAGCCTGTCAATCCTATTGCTTTATGAAACTGTACCGCTTGGTTTAATGCATTCTGACCTACACTCGCATCTAATACTAATAATGTTTCATGCGGTGCGCTAGCGTCAAGTTTTGTTATAACACGTTTTACTTTCTTTAACTCTTCTATCAAATTTGTTTGAGTATGTAAACGTCCAGCTGTATCTGCAATCAATACATCAATATTACGTGCTTTAGCTGACTCTAGTGCATCAAAAATAACTGCAGCAGTATCGGCTCCAGGTTGCTGAGCCACAACAGGGATTTGATTGCGTTCTCCCCAGACTTGCAGTTGTTCAATTGCAGCAGCTCTGAATGTATCACCTGCCGCAAGCATCACGGTTTTGCCGTTGGTTTGCAGGCTTTTAGCAAGTTTGCCTATGGTCGTTGTTTTGCCTGAACCATTAATGCCTACGACTAAAATAACAAAAGGTTTTTGTGTTTCGGAAATGGTGATGGGTGTTTGGCAAGGACGTAAAATATCTTTCATATCTTGTTGCAAGCTGCGTAAAGCTGCCTGTGGGTCTGCTAATTCTTTGCGCGCTAATTTTTTTGTAAGATTCTGTATTAGTTGTTGCGTTGCATCCACGCCTACGTCAGCACTAATCAATTGAGTCTCAATGAGATCCAGTATTTCTGAATCCAGCATTTTTTCGCCCAAGAATAAGGTGGCGATGCCGCTGGCAAAACGCGATCGGGTTTTGGTCAAACCTTGTGTTAGGCGTTTAAAAATCCCTTTTTTTTCAGTGGGTGCTTCGGGGGTGACAGTCTCTGGGGTTTTGTTACGCTTTAAAAAACTAAACATTTCGCTATCCAAGTTAATTACATTTGGGGTAAATGGTAACACAGGGATTTGTTAGGGTGTACAATATCGATGGATTGCAGGGCGTGAAAGTCAGAGTCCAAGAGCGGGGTCCTGACGCTGCAGGTATCCCACCGTGCTCGCAAGCTCCGCGCGGTGGGAGCCCTCCATTCCGCGCCACCCCGGGAATTGACTGTTGTAACTTTTTTGAAAAGAAAAAAACGAAACGAATACATATTTATTTGGAGTTACATATGGCTCAAGGCCAAATAAGAATTATCAGCGGTATGTGGCGGGGTCGGAAATTAAAAGTGCCAGACTTGCCTGGCTTGCGTCCAACCACAGATCAAATTCGTGAAACAGTGTTTAATTGGCTGCAAACGAAAATAGTTGGCGCGCATTGCTTAGATCTTTTTACAGGAAGCGGAGCGCTAGGATTTGAAGCGTTATCTCGTGGCGCAGAACAGGTTGTGATGATAGACCAATCACCTGTTGTTGTAGCCAATGTGCGTGAGCAGTTAAAATTATTAAAAGCGTTTAATGCAGAAGTGTATCAAGCAAATGTACCTCAGGGTTTAAAACCGCCTGTGCGACTTTTTGATGTTGTTTTTCTGGACCCGCCTTTTGGAAAAAATTTATTATTGCCATGCTGTTTTTATCTCGAAGAAAATAAATATTTAGCGAATAATGCCTACATTTATTTAGAAAGTGAAAACCCGATTGACGAAACAGATTTGCCATCACATTGGAAACTCATAAAAAGTAAAAAAACCGGGCAAGTAGCCTATCATTTAGCACAGCGAATTATTGAATAGGAAATGAAAATGCAAAATACAAAACCGCGATTATTAACTGGAGATACACCCACAGGACGTTTGCATTTAGGTCACTGGGTAGGCTCTGTAGAAAATCGTGTTGCATTGCAAGATGATTATGATTGTTATTTTATAATTGCAAACGTACATGCGTTTACAACACGCATGGATAAGCCTGCAGAAATTCGGCAAAGTGTTTTAGATATTGCAACGGATTATTTAGCAGCAGGCATAGATCCTAAACGCAGCACCATGTTCATACAATCAGAAATTCCAGCCATTGCAGAACTCACTTTTTTCTTCAGCATGTTGTTACCGTATCCACGGGTGATGCGTAATCCGACTATCAAAGATGAAATACGTGATAAAGGTTTAGGTGAAAATTATCCGTTTGGATTTTTACTTTATGCAGTGGGTCAGACCGCAGATATTTTAGCATTTCGTCCTGAGATTGTGCCTGTAGGTGAAGATCAAATTCCACATATAGAAATGACGCGCGAAGTTGCAAGACGCTTTGACCAATTGTATTGCGGAGTGGATTCACATACTGAAGATAAAGATTACATAAAAAATGGCGGCTTGTTTCCTGTTGTTGATCTTAAGTTAGGTCGCACTAAAAGATTAGTTGGAACAGGTGCGCCTACAGCAGATGGTAATTTATTAAAGATGTCGAAGTCACTGAATAATGCAATTTTGTTAAGTGATGATGCAGATGAAATAAAACGTAAAGTCATGTCTATGTACACAGATCCTAAACGTTTAAAAGCAAGTGATCCTGGCACTGTTGAAAATAATCCGTTATGGATTTTTCATGACACATTTAACCACGATAAAAAATGGGTAGAGGAAACTAAGCAACGTTATCGTGATGGAACAGTTGGCGATGTAGAATGTAAAAAAGTGTTAATCGATGTGTTAGTGAATTTGATAGAACCTATACGTCAACGTCGTTTGGTTTTTGAAAAAGATCCTCAGCAAGTGTTAAACATTTTAAAAGAAGGTTGTGACAAAGCGAATGCGGTTTCGCAAGAGACATTGCGACTCGCGAAGAAAGCGATGAAGCAGGATTTTTTTTAAACTAGAATTCCCACGTTGAATAAGTTCCCCGGATTGAGTGTAGCGAAAATCCGGGGGACTCCTAATGCTCTATGCTTTTTGTTTCATAAATTCATCTGTCATGTCTTTCACATATTCTGGGCTAGCGATAGGCATACGCAATCTAGGTGCATTCTCAGAAAAATTAAGTTTAGAAAGCGTTACTGCATGTAATGATAAATCACCATAAGTGTGATAATAAAACACTTTATTTGTTAGGTCTTTGAAGACAGTCCATTCCGTGCTTTCAGTTGTGTAATTTCCATTGGAAGGTTCACGTGCGAGGCCTACTGGAATATCAACATTATTAATAATATGTTCTGCTAAATTCACAACGCCTTTTGCATCTGCTGCAGGGTATACAACATCTTTCAGAACTGACATTTTTACAAAACGTGAAGGAGGGGTAATGTCTCCTGGCAAGCCTACCATTCCGCCGCCTTGTCCTGTAGAAACAAATGTAATTCCATTGACTATAACGGGATTTGGGTTAGTGGGTTTCAGTTGGGTGTAATTATTTAAATTTGTTAAATGCCAATCATAACTAGGGTCATTGGTCATCACGCCAATTTTGTTATCATAAATTTTGAGTTTCCCATCTATATATTCAATCACAATGCCTTTGCCGCTAGCGTCATACATTGAAAAATGGAGTGGAAAAACCATATCGCCTAGTCCAGGAATTTTTTCTGCAACAACATAAATACTAGCAAGCGCATTACGAACTTCATCAACTGTTTTGAAATTACTGAGTGCCCAGTCTCCCAAATTCATATACGAGATGACATGACTATCCTGATTGGGCGCAGATGTTTGGTATTTTGCGAGTCCGGGTAAATATAATGCTTCGAATGATAATCCTTCTTCATTCATTCCATCGACAGTCGCATCTACACCTAAAGCACCCAGAAAAACATAACCGTATTTTGCTTTCCAGTTCATCCCTGGTTTGCCATCAGGAGCAACAGATGTAAAGCTTCTGCCACGTGGAGATGTGCGTAATTCTGTTTTTAAATCCAATGAATATTCCATGCTGCGTGCTATGAGTACGGTTCCATCTTTTGCAGTGAGACGAAAAGAGGTGCAAGCTAAAGCGATATTACTGAAGCATGTGACTGTGGCAAATAGAGTTAACAGAGTGCTTATTAAAATACGTTTCATAGATACATTTCCTTATGTGTGAAAAATAACTATCTCATATCATGAAGATCATTGAAAGATGTGCAGTAGTTCCGCTAAAAACGTTTGCGCGGTGTGTGAAAGCCTTCTCTTGGAGATTGTGGTGGTGTCTCAAATGCATCATTAGGTTCTTTTGGTTGAGGTTTTTTTAATTCAGGCACCCATTTATAAATAATGTCTTCTATTTGGTGCTGATATTCTTCTGACATTTTTGCCCCCAAGGTTCTTTGAATACGGCGGCCTTTTTCATCGCGTTGAGAATTTAAAGCGCCTGATACCCACATAAAATTAAGCGCCTGATTAGGAAAGTAAGTCACTGCAAACCCACGATAAAGCGATTCATTTTTAGTTTCTCCCATCAGTTTCAGCATATATTCATGGGCAGAGATATACTCAAATTCATTTCCTAAATAAATAATGCGTGGAGCAAAACCCAGTTTGATATAGTCTTGCAGTCGATTTGCATCTATCTCTTTCGTATGTTTTAAATTGGCGTCAATTTCCCAGCCTTTTATAAATTCGCCGAGATTATTTTGTAAGAGTGCAACTTTCTGAGGTATGCAAGGCATTAATGTAATTTCTTGAGTCTTAATCTGAAAAACACCAACCAGAGGAATACCGGGATATTTTTTTAGAATGTCTACTTGCCCTAAGTTCATAGCTGGTGAGTAATGAGATTGGGACATATGTATGCTCCAGTAAAATTGAGAGTTATTTCTTAGTTATAAATGATTCAATATAATTCCATCATTTTCTAGGTGTCAATTTAACTGTATCTTCGTTTTCCACTTTTGGGGATTCTTGTTTATCCATCTGCACTTTTGGTGCTGGAGCAAAAAATCTCAGCTTTTCTTTAGGCTTTTCTCTAGCCCATTTTTCTGTTTGTAGATTTTTATGTTCTTTTTGTAGGCTTTTAATTTCAGTTTGTAAGGAAGCCATGGTTTTATTCAAATTATCTACAGTTAATTTAGTCTTGAAAGTTGGAGCATATTTAGCTTCAAATTGATTAATGACTGGAATAAATTCTTTTTCAATTAGTTTTGTCCACTTGCTAGCTCCTACGGGTAAGAACTTTGCTTTGGTGATGGCGTCAAGACCATCGAGTAATGTTTTTAAATTTTCTTTATATTCGATAAGTTGATATTGAAATAAATCGTTAAGATTTTTTAAATTATCTGAGGGTTCTTTTCCCATATTTGTTTGTATAACAGACAACGTTTTTTGTAATGAATTAATATCGGCATCATGACTTCGCACAAAGTCATTAATTAGACTTATTTTTTCTCTTTGATCGTTGGATATTTTTCCCTGAGGAGACTTCGCTTCATAATCTAATATATTAAGAATTATTTTTTTCATTAGGTTAAAATCTTTTTGGAAATCTAGAGCTTCAGTTTTTAATGCTGCTCTTAAATCCGGTAAGGCGTTAACAGAATCAAGCGCCAAGCTTTTAAATGCAGTGTCTATATCTTCTTTAAAAGGCTTCATGTATCCATTTACAATTTTTGACATATCTTGATCTTTTATTAACCTACTAATCATCTCTGAAGGTGTTGCCAAGCAGGCGAGAATAGTCAAGTTGAGCCCTCTCAAGGGGGAGCTAATATTTTTATTTTTATCGATAAAATCATGGAATTTTTTTTGAATTTTATCTAACTGTATTTGTGCTGATACAAAATCGTTAGCTTTCTCATCACTCTCGCTGCTTATTTGAAGAAAATGAGCGAGTACCTTTATTTCATTTGGGTCATTTTTTTTAAAAATTTCGAGAGTATGCTTATTAAAGTTTCTCATTAAATCTTGAATGGCTTTTTTTTCATAGTTCATTTCGTTATGCAGGGCCATAAATCACCTCGATATAGTGGATTTGATCTATATTAGTAAGATTATAGCACAAAGACCTGGTGGTGGTTCATAATAGAGCAGTAAAGGGTGTCATTTGAGATATTAAATACACTTAATCAATAAGTTATAATCTGAGCTGGATGTGATGAGCTATTGGTAACTTTATCTCAATTCAAACCTAAGAAGTCTTATAATTGTGCTATAATTGCGAAAACTGATGAATGGAGCCGTTTTTATGAAAATCCCTGGTCTCGATGAACTTAAAAAAGCGAGTGCTGACTTAATGGATAGTGCTAAATCCAAAGGATTGGGTGGCATGATGGATAAGTTAAAGGCGGGCATAGATTCCATGGGTGAGCGCATGGTAAAGCCTGGCACCACGGAAACGAGTAATGTCGTTAAGGATGAACCTGTTGCTCCCTCAGCGCCAGTTGCAGAAAAGGCTAAGCCTGTTGCAGCTGCTGAAGATGTGCAAGCAATTTTACAAGAGATGCGAGCTGCTTTAGTTGAGCTGACTCAGATGCAAGTGTCACAGGATGAGTTAATTAAAAAAATTAATAACCAGTTTATTGACTTAACATTGAAAATAGAACCCGATCAAACATCGCAAAATAAAGAAGGTAAATAGTTTATGAAAACAGAAAAAGCAGAGTTAAAAAAATATCATGTGTGGGGCTTAAGCTTGTTGCAATTAATGGGCGTGCTTTTTGTTTTAGGTATAGTGTTACATACCGTTATTAATATGATTTTTTAAATATTTTTAAGAGAGTGGTGTGTTAGGTTTAGCGGCTTGAAAAACAAACGGCAGTATAATTAGCATGACGATATTGATAAGCATGTAAGGCAGATGAATATCGATAGAAGATAACAAGCCGCCTACTATACTTGATACCAACCAACTGCTTGCAAATAAAGCCGTTGCAATTCCCATCACGCGGCCTTGACTGTCTAAATCAACTGCTTCAGAAAACAATGACAGCATTGTGTTATAGCTCAAGCCTATGCCTATACTGATAGGCATGACAGATAACCAAATCGTGTGTTCGCTATAAGAATAAATCACCATGAAACCACTTATCATGACGAGGACTATGCTGATTAACACAATGGTGATGCGTCTTAAATAATTGAGCATGATGCGAATAATAATTAATAAAGTCACCATAAAACACAGTGCCAAATAGGTCATGAATAAACCTATGGTCGCTGAAGAATAATGATAGGATTCAACAAGCACAATGGATATTAACTGAAAATAAAGACCCCATACAAATTGTAAACCAAAGAATATGACTGAAAGCACTTTAATTCTTTTGTCAGCAAAAGCGCTGATTAAGTTTTCGAAACCTTGCAGTAAACGATAAGGTTTTTTTTGTCTAGGCTTAAAGGTTTCTGTAAATAGAAATACTAAACAAACTGCATTTAATAATGCTAAGAGTGCAGCGATAATGAAAGGTGTTTCGTAGTTAAACCATTTGCTTAAATGAGAATTTGAAAAAACACCTCCCAATACGGGGCCAAACACAAAACCTAATGTGCCTGCTAAAGAAATTAAACCCATATTAATAACGCGATATTTTCCTTTGCTCACATCAATGATGGCAGCTTTAGCGATGGATTCACTGCTATCCATTAAGCCTAACAAACTGCGGCCTACCAAGAGTAAAAGTATGCTGCCTATGATGACTCCATAAGCAGATAACAAACAACTTACGGTAATGCCTAGCAAAGCGATGAGTAACGCTTTTTTACGCCCTATATAATCCGATAGATCACCTAATAGAGGCGCGCCTAGAAACATGAATAACATAGGTAAGCTAAAGACTAAACTGTAAAGTATGTTGCGCATTTGCAGTGTAGTATCTAACGGTAAAATGCCCGCTTCATGATTGAGTAACATAGGACCTATGACAGGAATAACGATCCCATAGCTCATTGCGTCTACGAACAAGACGCAGCTAAGTGGGATTATGGTTTGCCATGGATTTGATTTAGTCATAGTTAGCGTGGGAGCTTATCCAGTTGGCTGTGAACTTGTCTTTGGAATTCTACCGGTGAAGTTATTTGTGTGAAGTTATCGCTAGTGCCGCCAAAACTATTAATGAAGACAGTGCCAAAATTAAAAAGCTGTCCTATGAGATTTTGATGCACACTGACATGTGAAATGGCAGTTAATCGTGTTTCTGACATGCGGCGTACGAAGAAGCCTTCTTTCATAATTAAACGGCGATTGGTGACGACGAAAGAAGCGGTAATGTATTCTAGCCAAACTTTAAGAAATGAAAATGAAGCAATCGCAAGCAGTATCACCAATAAAATTTGCCCTATGGGATGTTGGTTCATTAAGTTTTGCAAAGGTGAAATGAGGCTTATGGTATACATTAATAAGCCATAAAAACCTAAGCCCACAACTAGCAAAGTCATAGGGAAACTGAAAATGATTATGGATTTTTTAGTGCGATATGCAATGGTTTCATCGGGTGATAGATTGTTTTCTATATGGCTCACGACTGCTCTCCTTGCCCGTATTATTTAAATAACACTGTAACAGTTTTTACTGTAAATGAAAAAACTCTTGCAAGCCATTCAAGAACATTTGTACTGCCATCGTGGTTAAAATCATCCCCATTAAGCGTTCTATGGCGACTAATCCACGCTGGCCTAGAATATTGCGTAATGTATCTGCAAATACAAGCAGGGTAGTCGACACCATGGACGCAATAAACAAAGCAAGTGCCCACCACGCAATATGCCCAGGATCTTGATTCGCTAATAACATGACAAACGCCAGTGCTGAAGGTCCGGCAATTAAAGGGATGGCAAGAGGCACAATAAAGGGTTCGCCCATTTGATGTGTGCGTTGAGGGTTTTCTTCTGTGGGGAATATCATTTTAATCGCAATGAGAAATAATATAATCCCGCCTGACACGCTCAATGCTGGGCCTGAAATGTTCATGCTTTTCAGCATGTATTTTCCGAAAAATAGAAAGAGCATAAGGATTAAAAAGGCAATAAAGGTTTCGCGTAAAATAATGCGTTTACGTCTTTTGACATCAACACTATTCAGTATGGATAAGAACAATGGGATATTGCCCAAAGGATCCATAACTAAAATGAGAGTGATGGTTGCGGTATAGACGTTCATAATAAAACTCGATTAAGGCTGCGTGATTAAATATTATACATGATGTTGGGTGATATGCTAGGGGTTTTTTGCTTGCCAGTTTCGGCTATTTTGCACTATACTGGATTATAGACGCGTCTATTTTGCAGTAGGGAAGAATATAGCCATGAAAAGATATTGTGAGCCTATGATTTATAACGATTTATTGAAAAAAATGGTTTTTATTGGCGGTCCTCGTCAAGTTGGAAAAACAACACTCAGTAAAGCGTTATGCACTGATAAATTTAAAGGGGGGGAATATCTTAACTGGGACAATGATCAGGATAGGCGTGCCATTTTGAAGCATGAATGGTTGCAAGCCAGTCCTCTTATCATCTTTGATGAAATTCATAAGTATCCACGATGGAAACAATGGATTAAAGGTGTTTATGATCAAAAATCATCAGAGCAACAATTTTTAATTACAGGTTCAGCTCGACTCGATACGTATAAACGCGGGGGAGATTCTCTATTGGGGCGTTATCATTATTGGCGTTTACATCCGCTAACTATTGACGAGCTACCTGCTGGGATGAGTGCAAAAGAAGGATTAGAAAAATTACTCACTTTGGGTGGATTTCCAGAACCTTTTTTATTAGGTGATATGCGTGAAGCTGCGCGTTGGCGTAGAGAGAGATTTGATCGTGTGATTCGTGAAGATATACGTGATTTAGAATCAATACGTAACATTGAATTGTTATCACTATTTATTGATGCGTTGCGAGAGCGTGTGGGGGGTATGATTACACTTGCAAATATAGCGGCAGATTTGCAGATTTCTCCAAGCACTGCAAAAAAATGGTTGAGCCTTATTGAAAAAACGTATTTAGCATTTGCAATTTATCCGTTAACAAAAAACATTCCACGAGCGATTCAAAAACCACCCAAAGTTTTTTTCTATGATAATGCAGATGTGGTCGGCGATGAGGGTGCGCGTTTTGAAAATCTTGTAGCAACAACATTGCTAAAGCGTTTACATTTTCTTGAAGATTATTATGGTGATAGGGCGAATCTACATTACATACGTGATAAAGATGGCCGCGAAGTTGATTTCGTGACAGTAGTAAATAACAAGGTAATTGATTTAATTGAAGTGAAATTATCGAACTCAGATATTTCGACAAGTTTAAAATATTATTCAGAAAAATTAAAACCTGAAAATACAGTGCAGTTAGTTATGAATTTATCTCGCTCTTATAATCAAGGCGAAATTCTTGTGACGACACCTCAAGAGTATTTTAAGAATCCGCCATGGAAAAAATTAAAATAATTTAGGTAGCTGTGCCGTGAGTTGTGCACGTTCTTTGACAGCGGCATTCGTTAAAACAAATCCGCATAAGTGTTTTTCGGTATTATAAAATAAGGCTTTAACGTTGTTATCTTGGTTTTCAATAATCCATTCACCGTGTAAGCCTTTGGGTGGCGGGCAAATCACAAGAGGGTAAGCAGGCGTTTTGACTACAACAGGCATGGCAGGGTATTCAACAGCTGTGCGTTCGCCCGTTAAGGTTTTTGATAATGCACGCGTGCAGTTGAGTAGTGGGGTAATATAAGGCAATACGTGGCCTTCTACTTCAGCGCAATCACCTAATGCGTAAATGTCTTTGACGCTGGTTTCCAAGTAACGATTAACAATAATGCCGCGTTGTATTTGTATGCCAGCTGTGTTTGCAAGTGTGATATGAGGTGTTAAACCAATTGCAGATAACACTATGTCTGTTTTGAGTTGAGTGCCATCGGATAATTCCAGAAGATAACCCTTTTCATTTTTATTTACCGTGTTTGCTACACATTGTAAGTGCCAGTGCACATTATGTTGAGCGAGAGCATTTTGTAATAATCTTCCTACACTGACAGGAATTAATAAATCTAATGGTGCTTTTGCAGGTGCAATCACATGGACTTCGTAGCCCGCATTACTTAAATCATTTGCAAATTCACAACCGATTAAACCAGCGCCTAAAATAGTAATATGTTTTTTATCTTTTATTTGTTCTTGGAAAGCCGCGTAGTGACCCAAATGATTGACAAACATAATGTCGTCTTTTGCATTGCCTTGCAAAGGTGGTTTGATGATGTCTGCACCGCAAGCCAGTACAATTTTAGAATACGGCAGTGCTTCATTGCCTAGCCACAGAGTTTTAGTGGCAGGATCAATTTGAGTAGCTTCAACATGGGTGCGTATAGTTGCATCTAATTGTGCAGCCATGCTTTCTGCGGTCGCGGTAGCAAGTGTTTCAGACGTTTTTTTACTGGTCAGTGCAGTCGATAGCATGGGCTTAGAATAAAAGTACCCATTGTCGCGCGTGATTAAATATAATGGCGTTGTTTTATCTGTGCGCCTAAATTCACGCGCAAGTTGGTAACCTGCTAAGCCTGTTCCTATAATAATAATGGGGTGTTGCATGATGGTCGCTCACTCACTGGATTGGATGTTGTATACCTGACCTCGCCATATTTTGCGTTTTTTAGCATCTCATCTGCGGGTCATCTTGTATTGGAAAAAATACTCATATATGAATAACTATATTCGTATTTTTTCCAACATAATCTGACCCACATCTGAGCGCTAAAAAGCGCAAAATATGGCGAGGTCAGGTATAGTACATGAAAATAGGTTTAAAGGTAACTGAGATGAAGAACTTAAACTGGCAGCCAGCGCCTTATTTGAAGGCAAATAATGTATCCCCTGAGTTGATTGAGTGGTTATCATATCCAGGGTCGTTCATGACGCGATTAGAAGATCATGGAGTAGTTAACCCTAAAATTATAGTGTTAAATGAAACGAGTAAGCGTCCTGAGCTGGATGAAATGCAGTGGCTGGAGATGAAGCCTAGGGTTTTTGCACGCATACGAGAAGTACTGATTTGTAGTGATGCAGGAAAATGGATGGTGGCACGCACTGTGATTCCATTAGCGACATTAACGGGCAGGGAAAAACAGTTAGCGCATTTGAAAACACGCTCATTGGGTTCAGTGTTATTTAAAGATCCTACAGTTGAACGTACAGAGTTTGAATATGCTTGTGTTAAGCCAGGTATGAGCCTTTACACAAAATGTAAGGCTTACGAAAATGCACCTCAGTATTGGGCACGTCGTTCTTTATTTTATGTGAAAGAAAAACCGCTGTTGTTGACAGAGGTTTTTTTGCCAGGGGTTGAAAAATTGTAAGGAAGTTTTTCTAGGGTCTGCGCATATCTTTTGTGTTATGTGTAGGTTGGGTTGAGTGCTTTTTACGAAACCCAACATAATTGAGACGGGAGAACAAGGTTTTCTTTTTTTTAAATCCCCAACAAGTCAGCAGTCTTGCATAGTTGTTGGGGATTTAAAAAAAAGAAAACCTTATTCTCCTTTAATAGATATTTGTAACGTATAGAAAAAGCTGATTACGATTATAATGTATGTAGCCCGGATTGAGCGCTGCGAAAATCCGGGGTGGTTTCAAGAATCCATGCCGGCAATCCCGGATTTTTGCAACGCTCAATCCGGGTTACACGTTTGTATAGAGAGTCATTGATATGCTGGATAAATTAAAAAATTACATAATGCTTATGCGTTTAAACAAACCCATAGGATTTTTTTTATTATTGTGGCCAACATTATGGGCATTGTGGCTAGCAAGTTCTGGCATGCCGCCGTTGAACATACTTATTATTTTTATAACAGGTACGTTGGTGATGCGTTCAGCAGGATGCATAATCAATGATTTTGCAGATAGGCATTTTGACAAATATGTAGAACGCACACGCGAGAGACCATTAACAACAGGTGCAGTCACCGTTAAAGAAGCCTTAATATTATTTTTTATATTATTAAGCATCGCATTTGTATTGGTGCTTTTTCTGAATCCATTAAGCATAGAATTAGCATTCATAGGTGCAGGGCTTGCGATTTTTTATCCGTACATGAAACGATTCACACATCTACCACAGGTTGGGCTGGGCACCGCATTTTCTTGGGGTGTCCCTATGGCATTTGCTGCAACGACAAATAATGTTCCTACAACAGCAGTGATATTATTTTTTACTGCTCTCATTTGGCCTGTGATTTACGATACACAATATGCAATGACGGATAGAAAAGATGATCTTAAGTTAAATCTACAATCTACAGCAATTTTGTTTGGACAATGGGATAAAATAATCATTGGATTATTGCAAATTATTTTTTTACTGATGTTAAGTTGGGTTGGATATTTATTTCAATTAACAACATATTACTATTTGAGTTTAATCCTAGTCGCCATTTTATTTATTTATCAACAGCGATTGATTTACACGCGCTTACCTAAAAATTGTTTTCGTGCATTTTTAAATAATCATTGGGTGGGTTTAATTATTTTTTTAGGCATTGCTGCGAGTTATACATTATGAAAATTGTTGCAGATGAAAATATTCCAAACGTAAAACATTATTTTGGATTTGCTGACGAATTAATTTTGAAAAAAGGCCGAAAAATAAATGCTGCTGATCTGGTAGATGCAGATATGTTATTAGTGCGCTCGGTGACAAAAGTAAATCAAGAATTATTAGAAGAGTCCGCAGTGAGATTTGTGGGCAGCGCAACTAGCGGTATAGATCATCTTGATACAAAATGGCTGGATCAAGCGGGTATAGTATGGGCCTATGCAAAAGGATGTAATGCTACGGCAGTAGTAGAATATGTTATTTGTGTGATTGCTGCATTACAGAAGATGGACATTCTTCCGATTAAAAAATTACGTGCTGGTGTAGTTGGAGCGGGCGAGATAGGCGCGCAAGTCGTGACGCAATTAGAGCAATTAAATTTTTCTGTCATACAACATGATCCTATACGTGCGATGAATGAAAAAGATTTTTTATCTACACCATTAGAAGATTTTAAAGATCTTGATTTAATATCATTTCATACACCACTCATATTAGATGGTTTGTTTCCTACGTATCACATGATAAAAAGTAAATTTTTATTACAACAAAAAAAGAATTGTATTTTGATTAATACTAGCCGTGGTGAAGTCATAGATACATCTGATTTATTAGAATACGGTCAATCACTCTATTTGTGTTTAGATGTTTGGGAGAGTGAGCCTACTATCAATTTGCAATTGCTAGAAACTGCATTGATTGCAACACCACATATTGCAGGCTATTCTGTGCAAAGTAAGTTGCGCGGGATTGAAATGATTTATAAAGCAGCATGTGAACTTAATATTATTCCTACCACTGAAATGTCTGCTATTGAATTTCCTAAACAGAAAAATTTATTTTTGCCCGAAAAAGCAGATTGGCAAGATACAGTCTTATCCGTATTTGATCCTCGTATTACATCGGATCACATGAAGAAAATATTATTAGGTGATAGCAAGATAACGTTTGATGATTTACGTAAAGAGTTTTATCAGCGTAATGAGTTTAGTTATATTTTGTAGTGAAGACTTGATATCTAATCCTCATCCGCCCTACGGGCACCTTCTCCCGCTTGCGGGAGAAGTGAGATAGCCATGGTGTTATTGCCTTATTCACCTTCAGGCGCAGCAGCAGTGTCAGGCGTAGCAACAGTTTCAGGCGCAGCAGCAGTGTCAGGTGCAGCAGCAGTGTCAGTATTTTCATTTTCTTCATCTGCAGGCTGTGCATCATTTACTGCACCGCCTTCATGCGGTATATGATCTTGCATGAAAAGTTCAGAAATCGCGGCAGGATCCGAATCCGATGCACGCGAACCCGTTAAAGGATCAACGCGCAGGTTGATGATGCCAGCAGGTCTTTCTTGCATGTGTTCTGGTTTGTCTTTTAACGCAGACTGCATGAACTGTATCCACATAGGTAAAGCGGCTTGTGCGCCATACTCATGCAATGATTGCGGCTGATCGAAGCCCATCCAAGTGAGTGTAACAAGATCTTGATTGTAGCCCACAAACCACGCATCCACTTGGTTGTTCGTTGTTCCCGTCTTACCCGCTAAGTCTGTACGATGTAAGCTGCGTGCTTGGGTTGCAGTACCAAATTGAATAACATCATGCAGTGCAGATGTAATTAAATAAGCATTTTCAGCACTGATAACACGAGGCGCATAAGTCTCTAATGAGGGTTTGTCAGGGGTAGGCGTTGGAAGCGGCATAGGAACTATAGGTGCATCCGTGCAAGTTGGGCATGCAGCTAAGGCCTTAGCTTGATAAAGAATTTCACCGCGTGTATTACGTATGTTGTCTACTATGTAAGGTGCAACTTTAAACCCTCCATTTGCAAATACAGCGTAGCCACTTGCCATGTCTAGTGGTGATACTGCTGCGGTGCCTAACGCTAATGACAATGAAGCGGGTAATTGTGAAGAAGAAAAACCAAATCGTTGTGCAAACTTCACAGCATATTTTGTGCCGACTAATCCGAGTAAACGGATAGATACCAGGTTGCGTGAATGAATTAACGCATCGCGTAAGCGAGTAGGGCCGTAGAAACGATGCGTGTCATTTTGAGGACGCCATAAACTATTATCATTAGGATTTTCAATGACTATAGGTGCGTCATTAATGACGGTGGCTAGTGTGTAGCCTTTCTCTAACGCTGCAGAATAAATAAAAGGTTTAAAGCTAGAGCCCGGTTGACGTTGAGCGTTGACCATGCGATTGAATTTGCTATGTTGATAATCAAAGCCGCCTACCAATGCGAGAATTTCGCCATTCATAGGATTAAGCGCAATCATTCCTGCTTCAGCTTTAGGGATTTGTGTTAAGCGCCAGCCATTGTGTGTAGGCATCACACGTATGAGGTCGCCTAGCTTCAGTATGTCTGAGGCGGTTTTAGGCAAGCCGCCTAAATAGTCAGCATTGATTTGTTTACGTGCCCAAGATAATCCTTGCCATGGAATCGTAATCATAGAGCCGTTGCTGCGTAAGGCCATGACGGATTTGTCAGATACCTCAACGACAGCTGCAGGTTCAAGGTTGTTAATAAAGGGTGTGGCACGTAATATTTTTTGCCACTCCATCATTTGATTGAGATCAGGTGTGCCTAGATTTTTTTCTGGACCGCGGTAACCATGACGTTGATCGTAATCTAATAAATTATCGTGCACTGCATCGTTAGCGACATTTTGTAAGTGGCTGTCTATGGTGGTGTAAACATTAAAACCGTCAGTGTAAATGACATCGCCATACATTTCTTCGAGTTGCTGTCTCACTAACTCAGCAGCATAGGATGCTTTAATTTGAGTTTGTAAATCATGATAGCTTGCATAAAGAGGTGCTTTAACAGCTTGTTTATAGGATTTTTCATCAATGTAATGCAGCTCTAACATGCGGTTTAATACATGGTCACGACGTTTTCTGGCCGCTTCAGGGTTGGCTAACGGATTTAATGCAGACGGTGCTTTAGGCAAGCCTGCCAACATAGCGTATTGAGCAAGGCTGAGTTGATTAAGCGGTTTTCCGTAATAAATTTCAGCAGCTGCTGCAACACCATACGCTCGGCTGCCTAAAAATATTTTATTGAGGTACAGTTCTAGAATTTTTTGTTTAGTGAGATGGTTGTCAATTTTAAGCGCTAATAAAATTTCACGTAATTTACGTCCGAATGTTTTGTGACGTGAAAGATAAAAACTGCGGGCCACCTGCATGGTGATGGTGCTGCCGCCTTCTTCTTTGCGACCAGTTAAGACTAATTTTACCGTTGCACGCATCAGCCCAGGTATATCTATGCCTGGATGTTGGAAATAGCGTTGATCTTCTGTGGCAAGTACGGCATCAATAAGCGGTTTAGGAATCTGGTCATAAGGAATAGGGATGCGGCGTTTTTCGCCATATTCAGCCATTAACTTGCCGTCTTTTGTGAAAATTTGCAGAGGAACTTGTAATTGAACGGTGTTGAGAGCCTCTATGTCAGGCAATTCAAATTTGATGTAATACAGTACGCCTGCCATGGCAAGAACAATGACAATAAAACTGAAAACAAATAATTTTTTCAACAACTTGATAATGGTCTTTAGCATAGGGATATCGTATTAGCCTGGTTAGAGAGACAATAAATTAGCTTGAATTTTACTATAAAAATAGCCACTATATTAAGCCAATTTTCAAAAGATCAACAATTGTACTACATCCTTTCTTTAGTGCCTACTTTTTCTATCAATTCTTCGTAGCCCGGATTGAGCTTTGCGAAAATCCAGGGTCCTTGTGCGAAATCCCGGATTTTCGTTGCGCTCAATCCGGGCTACATCCTATAGAACCCCCTCCCTAGCGAGTTATTTTAATTATCATTTTTTACAGGAGATTTTATGCTGCCTTATTTTTCTCGTTCAATTGTGGGATTAGAGATACACGTTGATGAAATACGATTGTTGCATTTGAAGAAGAATCGAAAAAGTTTTTATGTAGCAAATGTTGCCTATATACCTTTGCCTTTTGATGCCATTCAAGATGGAAAAATAAAACAGATTGAAACGGTTTATATGGCTATAAAAAATTTAGTTGAAATCACTAAAACTAAACATTGCCTTACTGTCATTTCTCTTCCAGCTATGAGTGTGATTATGAAAAATATTTTTTTGTCAGAGAGAGCCGTGAACCCTTTTCAAGAAATAGAATTAAAACTAAAAGAATATCTTCCTGGCATAACGGAAGATCTTTGTTTTGATTTTGCAAAAATAAATTCAGATAAACAAAATGAAGTGTTGTTGGTAGCTTCCAGGTTAGAACAACTGAATACTTACGTTGCTGTCAGTAACGAAGCGGGTTTGAAAACAAAAATTGTAGATGTTGATTGTTTTGCTTTGATGCGTTCAGTCATTTTTTCTCAGCAAGAACATATTGAAGCTGCAGCAATTATTTTAGATGTGGAAACGACCGGTACGCAGTTGCTCATTTTTAAAAATAAAGAAATCCTGTTTAAACAGTATTTGGGAAGAATGGAAATAGAATTGATGGTGTCTCATATTAAGCGTGCTATTCAAATTTGTTTAACGACGTATGAACATTTTCAACTTAAAACAATTTATTTAACCAATGGATTTCATTTGGTCTCATCAACTCTGGCGGATGAATTGGGGATGAATATGATTTTAGTGAACCCTTTTTTAGCTTTAGAAAAATCTGTTTACTTGGCGGATGAAAAATTAAATGGTCTAACATCTCGTTTTAGTACCAGTTTAGGATTGGCAATGCGGAGTATAAAAGGATGATAGAAATTAATTTATTGCCTTGGCGAAAAATGAAAGCTCAGCAAATCAAAAAAAATTATGTCATTTTTTTTTCTGTGATTGTCGTATTTGTATTAGCATCTGCTATGTTAATTAAGCAATGGAAGTTTTCTATTTCTAATCAGAAAGTCATTACGCATCAAACATATTCTATGCCTATGCATGCAACACACTCTGCAATAAAGAATCTAAAATATGTGGGGTATATACATCAACAAAATAAAATATGGGGAATTATTACATTAGCACAAGAAGCAGCGCAAGATGTGCAAGTGGGTATGGTGATTCCGGAGGATGATCTCAGTGTGATTAGTATTGATGAAAATAAAATAGTGTTATCAGATAGTGAAAAACAACACTATGTTGTGACTAAATCTGACGGGTAATAATTATGACCTTTTTAAAAGCTATTTTCTTATTTTTAATTTTATTTTTTCAAACAGATGCTGCGTGCTCTCATGCGGAACCTATCACGTTAGATTTTAAAAATATAAATGTTACAGATGTTTTGCAAGTGATTGCAAAATTCTCGGGTAGAAATTTTGTGATTAGTCCTAATGTAAATGGCTTAGTGTCTTTGCATTTAGTGAATGCTTCAGTAGATCAGACGCTGAATTTATTGTTGGCATCACAAGGATTATCTAAACGTGTGATGGGAGGTGTTTGGTATATTGCGCCTATTGAGGAATTGCATAAACGCAAGATAGAAGAATTACAATTTCAAGCTGTGTTAGATGAAGCAGCTTCATTAAGTACGCGCGTATGGCAAGTGCGTTATGCGAAAGCCCAAGATATAGGGCGGCTAATTCAGGATGCAAATCTTTCTCTACTTTCAAAACGAGGTCATGTACAAGTTGATACACGTACGAATACGGTGTCAATTGAAGATCTTCCAGTGAATCTTAATCATGTTATAGCACTGATTAAGAAATTGGATGTGCCGGTAAAACAAGTATTAATCGAAGCACGCCTTGCTAGTGTAGATAGTGATTACGAACGTGAGTTAGGGATAAGTTATTTGGTGCATGATGCGTCTGAGCATCCTAATGTCTCAACTTCTATAGTGCACGGGCCGCAATTTAGTTTAGCCGTAGCGACATTAGCTAACTCTAATGTGCTGGATGTTGCATTGTCAGCACTTGAAAATGAAGGCCACGGGAAATTAATTTCCAGTCCTAGTTTGTTTACTTCTAATCAACAGCCTGCGTTGATTGAATCAGGTGAAGAAATCCCTTATCAAGAATCAACGAGTAGTGGTGCTACTAGTGTAGTGTTTAAGAAAGCTGTATTAAGTTTGCAAGTGACTCCGCAAATTATGCCTGGGAATAAAGTGTTATTGCAGTTGAAAGTGAATCAAGATAAACCCAGTAATCGTATAGTGCAAGGAGTGCCCGCGATTACAACACGACAAATTGCTACCAGTTTGTTAATTAATAATGCTCAAACTATAGTGCTAGGAGGGATATATGAGTTGGATAATGAACATGATGAACGTAGAATTCCTTTTTTAGGTGATATTCCACTTGTGGGAGCGCTGTTTACACAGCAAAATATCAAAGCAAACAAACGTGAGCTTCTCATTTTTGTTACGCCAAAAATCATTTCATAACAATGAGATGGCATTGCGCCTCGTAGCTTGTTATATTCATTATAAAAAATCGGCTATGAATTGTGACTTCAATTTATAGCGTAACCCTCTTAATATTCGTTGAATGACTCACTAAATATACGAGCAGCTATGGTAAAAATTAAAAATAATAATATTTTTCTTGTAGGCCCTATGGGTGCCGGAAAAAGCAGTGTGGGTCGCTATTTGGCTAAGCATTTGGATATGGATTTTTATGATTCCGATGAGGAAGTCGAAAAACGAACAGGCGTAGATCTGGGTTGGATATTTGATAAAGAAGGCGAAGAAGGCTTTCGTAAACGTGAAGCCGCAGTGATTGCTGATTTGGCAAAACGTTCCCATATTATTCTTGCTACCGGCGGCGGCACCGTCATGACACCTGAAAATAATGTGGTTTTAGCTGCGCGCGGATGCATTATTTATTTAGAAGTTTCGTTAGCTTATCAACAAAATCGAGTGATAAATGATAGTCGGCGACCTCTGTTGCAGGTCGAAAATCGTGATGAGGTTCTCGTTAAGCTGCGTGCTGAGCGCGCACCCTATTATCAAGCCGTAGCGGATTTTAAAGTTCTCACTGATAATCGTTCAGTTCGTGCTGTTGCAGATGACATACTCGCTTGGTTGAATTCGGTCAAATAAGTCCCAATTAAGTTAGACAAAAAAAAGGTGCGCATTTGCGCACCTTTGATTTATTAGATACTACTTATTGTGCAGCAGGTGTGGTCGTAGTCGTTGTCGTGGTAGCTGGTGCAGCAGCATCAGGTGCAGCAGCATCAGGAGCAGCAGGTGTAGTCGTTGTTGTTGTCGTAGCAGGTGCAGCAGCATTAGGAGCGGCAGCAGCAGGTGTAGTCGTTGTTGTCGTCGTAGCAGGTGCAGCAGCATTAGGAGCGGCAGCAGCAGGTGTAGTTGTTGTTGTCGTCGTAGCAGGTGCAGCAGCATTAGGAGCGGCAGCAGCAGGTGTAGTTGTTGTTGTCGTCGTAGCAGGTGCAGCAGCGTCAGGAGCGACAACAGCAGGTGTGCTCGTTGTTGTGGTAGTCGTAGCAGAAGCATCAGGTGCAGCCGCATCAGGTGCAGCAGCTTCAGGACCTGCTTCAGCATCAGCTGGTGCTGTAGTGGTAGATGGGTCAGCTATTTGTGGTTGATCAGTTGCGGCAGGTGCTGCTGGTTGAGCTGCTGCAGTTTGAACAGGTGCAGGTGTCACTTCCGCTTCCGTTTTTTTCTCAGGTTCATTTTGGCTGCATGCTGTCATAGCTAAGAGCATAAGGCCTGAAATTGTAGCAATAGCAATTTGTTTGCGCATAATTTATATCCTTTGTTAAGATTATTGGATTTATCAGGCTATGCCTGAGAAACAAATATACTATCTCAAATAAAACCAGGTGCAAAGCGACTTCTTTATAGATGAATTGGATCATTTTTGGATATTCACTCAGTGTGATGGCATAATTGCGCAGCATCCGCAAAATGTTTTGCTTAAATAGAATAATAAAGGTATCAACCGAATGAAAAAATTGCACAATGACACGCTGATTCGAGCATTAATGCGTCAGCCTGTAGAGACGACTCCTATTTGGATTATGCGCCAGGCGGGTAGGTACCTTCCTGAGTACCGCGCTCTGAGGGAGCAAGCAGGGAGCTTTATGAAGCTCTGTCAAACGCCAGAACTCGCTTGTGAGGTCACGTTACAACCCTTGGCACGTTTCCCTCTCGATGCTGCGATTTTATTTTCTGATATTTTAACGATTCCTGATGCCATGGGATTGGGATTGCATTTTATAGAAGGTGAAGGCCCAGTATTCGATAGACCACTTAGGCGTGCGGCAGATGTCAATGCGTTAAGCATTCCTGATCCTGAAATCAGTTTACGCTATGTATTAGATGCTGTTCGTATGATACGAAAAGAATTGGCAGGAAAAGTGCCCCTGATTGGTTTTTGTGGAAGCCCCTGGACGCTTGCGACATACATGATAGAAGGTAAATCGAATAAAGCCTTTCCTACAATAAGAGCTATGCTGAAAGAAGATCCGCAATTACTGCATACGTTATTAGATACATTAGCTCAGTCTGTTGCTGCGCATTTGAATGCTCAAATCAAAGCTGGCGTGCAAGCCGTTATGATTTTCGATACATGGGGCGGCATTTTATCTACACCTGATTATCAAGAATTTTCTTTGCGTTACTGCAAACAAATTATTGCGAATTTAGTTCGTGAAAATGAAGGAGCTACTGTTCCCGTTATCTTATTTACTAAAGGCGGAGATAAATGGTTAGAGTTAATGGCCGAGTCTGGCGCTGATGCGTTGGGCATTGATTGGATGATAGATATAGGTGAAGCACGCGCTCGTGTGGGCGATAAAGTTGCTTTACAAGGTAATATGGATCCACAATTTTTATATAAATCACCCGCTGAAATTAAAGTAGAAGCTGCTAGAATTTTAAAATCATACGGACCAGGATCAGGACATATATTTAATTTAGGCCACGGAATTTTGCCAGATATCAATCCAGAACATGTTGCTGCTTTGATTGAGGCTGTGCACGCGGGCAGCAAAATGTATCATGAGTAACAGCGCATTTAAACCAGCATGGTGGCTGCCTGGCCCACATTGTCAAACCTTGTGGGCCACTCTCTGCAAAAATAAAAATAAGCCCTTACTTAAAACAAAACACGAACGCATAGAATTGCCTGATGGTGATTTTATTGATTTAGCATGGGCGGGTGGAAATGAAGGTCCTATAGTTTTAATTCTGCATGGATTGGAAGGCTCTGCAAAATCTTCTTATGCGCAAGGGTTATTAAAAATATTTACACAACATCATTGGCGTTCTGTGGTGATGCATTTTAGAGGATGCAGTGATGAGCCCAATCGATTGTCTCGCACATATCATTCTGGTGAAACAACAGATGTTGCAACTATCGTAAATAAATTAAAAGAACGTGAGCCGAATACGCCTATCATGGCAGTGGGGTTTTCGTTGGGCGGCAATGTATTATTGAAGTGGTTAGGTGAAACAGGAGATCAAAATCCTTTAACAGCAGCGGTTGCTGTTTCAACGCCATTTGAATTACAAAAATCAGTGCAACGTTTGCAGCAAGGCTTTTCACGTGTTTACGATAAGTATTTATTAAGATGTTTAAATAAAAAAATTGTAGAGAAATTTAAATTTAAAGACTCCCCTATTGCAATAGAATTATTAGGAAAAGCGAAAAGCATACGAGATTTCGATGATCAAGTCACAGCGCCCTTGCATGGTTTTTTAAGTGCTGAAGATTATTATGCGCGTTCTAGCAGCAGGCAATATGTTAAATCTATACGCGTGCCAACTTTATTATTACAATCTAAAGATGATCCCTTTATGTATGCTCATGTTATTCCTGAAGCGCATGAATTGTCTTCTTCGGTTACATTAGAAGCCACGGAAAAAGGCGGACATGTAGGATTTATCATGGGGAAATTTCCATGGGCACCTGAGTATTGGTTGGAGCAACGAATACCAGAGTTTTTAAAATCAATTATGATGAAACCCAGATATGTAGGTTGTAGGTTGGGTTGAGTGCTTTTTACGAAACCCAACATAACGTTATGTT
>JARLJN010000091.1 GCA_031291255.1 Gammaproteobacteria bacterium | reverse complement strand
TGGTGACACTTAGTATTTTTTTAGATTTTGTCAATCTATTTACGTTTATTCTTGATATCTTTTTAATAGTTGGTGGCGGTGGTCGCAAGCGTTAGTCCTATGATTACGAAGTTACGAAGTGTATTGCTAATGGAAAATAGGCACAGCAGAGTCATACCGCTGTGCCTATTTTAGTATTCCCCACCTCACCTAACAACCAATCCGCCTACACACCATTCTGAAAGCCGCCGGGTGTACCCTACTGAATCATTTTGGAGGCATTTTTATGACACTAGTGGAGTTTCTAACGCGTTTCTTAGTAGGAGGGACCTTTGTCGTCTTAATTAACCTAATTGGCAAATCACGAAATAGCTTTGTTGCTGGTTTAGCAATGCTTTTTCCAGCCATCACTCTAATAGGTTACTATTTTCTTTCCATTTCACAACATGGCTCATTAAGCAAGACCGTGATGTTTAGTATTTGGTCATTACCGACTTCACTGGCATTTCTCTTAACCCTTTACTTTACTATTGACAAAATGCCGATTCTTCAGGCCTTGGCATTGGGAATAGCATCATGGTTAATTACCGCCATTGGTGTCATAGGGGTCTACACTATCATTTCAAAATGAAGCCTTATAGCTTTTCATGTTAGCCAGTAAATATTGTTAATAATTGATTGAGGGGAATATTTATGTCAGATTTAGACAAGCTAACGAGCGAGGAATTAATTAAATTAAAGCAAATCCGTGCTGGAGAATACCTAAAGGGGTACACATGAGTTCGACATTTTGGAGTAATACGATATGGTATATTTTATTATTAATGACTAGTATTTTTTCTATAATTTTAACATTATACAAAACTCAAAATCTTAATTTTACTATCGCATTTCTTTTTTCCGTAATAGGTTTTACATTTGTCATTGAGGCAGTTCTTACAATTGGCTTTAATGCATATACTTATCACCCCAAAATAGTTTCGGACTTATTTCTAGATGCAGTTTTTGGTAATTATTTTTCTCAAATATCAATTTCTTCAACATCTTTATTGATCACTATTTTTAATCTTTCACACATTTGGTATTTAATTTTTGCATTAATATACTATCTAATTGAAGAGTTTTTTGTAAAGTTAGGTATTTTTGAACATTTTTGGTATAAGTCTATATATACGTTCTTGGGTCTTTTCCCCTTTTTGGGGCTAATAAAAAAGGGGTTTGAGAAAGCAAAGGATTCCAAGAATAGGGTTATTAATTATATCTTGCTTTTCTTAAGCGTTTTTACAATCAATAGTCTTAGTATAATTCTGAGTCAACGATTATTATGTATTCAAATCTTCAAAGGCAATTTGTTTGCAGATATGTCTAAAGATCATACAACAACTGGTTTAATTTATCAATTCTTCGAAATCAACTTGTTAATAATTTTATATAAATTTAAGTTACACTGGGTAGTAAAAACGATGGCCTTTATATGTTTATTTATTGTGCAATATCTTTTATATAGTGAAGGTTTTATTTATATCCCCAAGGGGTTATTTTTCACAGTTACATCATTGGATTTGATTGGATGTTATTGTTGGATTGCAGTCTTTAACTACTTATTATCAAAACGAACCCCCTAGTGGTTCCATCGTCAATTCTGTCATCTTCCGATCATTGAGGCTTTACTAAGAGCAGTCCATCCAGAGCCTTATATTCAATCTCCATTTCCAAATGATCGCCTACTACATGGGCGACCTCAATGCTTACGCCCAATGAATCTTTTGTGAAATAGAACTCTGCTGTCTGTTGTTTAAAGCTTTTCAGCAAATCTTGGCTGCTATAACTGTTCAATACGTCCTTAAGCGCGCCTGCCGCTTTTATGTCCAAATTTGAACTGTAGGCTTTATATTTACCTGCCCTTATTTTTTCTACAAAGCTGTCGTTGAGCGTCACCACGTCACTAATTGAAAGCTGTTTTTCTTTTTTCAAGTCGATATTTGTGGTCTTAATCACATTGACTGGATGGGCAGCACCGTTCATATTAGCAAGGCCCAAATATTCAATGCTCAGCAAATCTTCTCCCTTGTATTTAATCTCATAATCCATAGCCAAGCTCAAACTACTTAATGAGTCTTTATAACCATTCAGAACTTCCAAAACCGAGATCTTGATCAATTCGTTGATTTTTTGCTTTTTGCTACTGTCCCTTAAATTATTTATTTGTGGATAGTTAAGCTTAACATTCTTAAATGTCTTACTAATGGAGCTGGTGGTGGATGTTAAAATATAAGGCAGATAGGCTCCATTCTTATGATAGGTGATACGAATAGATGGATCAGTAATATTCACAGCTGTGAGCCGAATTGCTTGACCAATCATCAGCATATTGGGCTTAATTTCCGGATTGAGTGTAAGGAGTTCTGATAGGGATAAGTTATGAGCAAGGGCTATTTTGTAGAATGTATCACCGGGTTTGATGATGTATATAAAATAGGTAGCCATAAGACGCTGTAGATATGTCCAAGTAATTGGTCCGACAATTCCATCTGAAACAAAGCCGTTGTCTTTTTGAAATTGGATTACTGCATACGCTGTTTTCACTCCGTAAATCCCATCGGTCATCCCTGGTTTATATTTTAAGATACTTAAAATGGACTGTAGTTCAATAACATCGTCTCCTGTTACTCCTACATGTAATATGCGCAACACAATCACCCCTGTTACCTTTTTACACCTGTATACTGTATGCTATTTTCGAAGGTATAATGTTTGAACGAGTTTGGAAGGTCAACCGCATCTCCTACAAAAAAAAGATAGTCACTGCATATTTTTTTGCTGTGCCTATCTTTTTTTCCATCCTCATCCAGACAACCCAACTCTAATTCTAGAGACTCAACCCACCCAGCACATCCCTTAACTCGCGCAGTTCAACTTTACCAAGCTGGTACACCCTTCCCTTATCTTAGAATGATCCGGGCTAGTAGATGCGCAATATGTACTTTTGATTATTTGGGAGGTACCAATCCTCCACTAAGTCATTCCCTACCGTCCGGACCGGACGGATCCTTCACTACTCAACAACCGACTTCACCGTGATGACCGCAGCAGCTGGAACCGCGACGAATTTTAATCCAATTGTTCCTGAATACCATTCCTAATTTAACTAAGAATGGTTCTTTGCTTCGGTGCCAATTGCTGAAAACGGCCTGAATACTGGGCCGAAACTGACTTTTCTCCCCATTACTGTGCTGGTGCGGTTGTTTATGGTTGTGCGAGTGTTCATGATCTTTATCATCCATTATTCTCACCTCGAATCCGCTTCCTAGAGACTCAACCCACCCAGAAAACTCCTTAACATCAACAGTGCTTCTTTACCAAGCCGAGACACCCTTCCCTTATCTGGTAATGCGCGGGCGTGTGAATGCGTAATGTGGTAGCAAAAAAAAGAAGGGCAACCCTAGCAACATTTGTGCCGAAGCAGCCCTCGCTCCCAGATCAGCGCCAATATTAATTGTATTCTCCATCACTAGCTACTCTAGGAATGGTTTTCTGTTATTTCTAAGCGGGTTCCAAATATGCTTGGATACTTTCTTTCACAGACTTTCTTCCATGAATCTTAATTTTTATGGGCGGTTTTTCCAGCAGAACTAAGATTAAAATGGTTGGCGCCCCATTGCTTCTCAGTTATTTGCTTTCCCAATATTTTTCTGCGCCAATTTCCATTTTTTCAAGTCTAGTATAGTAGTCGGGATATTCTGTCAAATGTGCAAGTGCAATTTTGCCTGTAATTAAAGGATCATTATCTGTAACATTTGTAAGTGGATCACTTGTGCCATGTTCAAGCTCAACGTCCATTCCCATTCTAAATTGTTCTATATTAAATTTGCTCCAGTTTACTCCAAGCATTTCACCAATTTCCTTAGCTTGTTCACTCGTAAATACTTTTTCTTCTGACATAAAAATCATCCTCCGTTCAAATATTTGTATATTTTAGATTATCATATTCATTCCCTACAACAGCTATCATAACACTAAGAGTAAAGCAAATTTAAATGTGCAATATCCTTCATAGCGCACTTCATCACTTTAATTCCCGCTCATAGTCAGCATCATTAACATAGGAAATAAAGGATATTACTAAATCAATTTCATATGGTAAAAGTGCCAGAATGAAAAAGGAAGGACGGTTTTGTCATACTTCCTTTTCTGACTTCTTCCTTTTTTGTAGTAGGCCCTTTAGATTTTAACGTTCTGTGTGTCGTACCTACTTGTGATTATCCATAAATTGATTATATTCTTCTTGGGCTTTATCTTTGCTGTAACCATATTTTTCTTGAAGAATACCGACCAACTTTTCGGACTGGCCTTCTACTTTCGTGACGTCATCATCTGTAAGATCTCCCCACTTCTCTTTAACACTACCTTTTAGCTCTTTCCATTTACCTTTAAAAATATCTTCGTTCATTTTTAGTCCTCCTTTAATTTAATGTCGCCTATTGCGAACATATATCGTATTGATCAACTTGAATATCATCAAATATCGTGTTTGCCTCAACGGGAATGCTCTTTGGCAGTAAGTTCATCGGACCAGTATCCCTGGCGATTGTAATGTCGATACAGTCCAGTCTCATAATCCTGGGTTAGCAGAGACTCCTCCGTGTATTCCGGTGACTGCTTGATGGTCTCACGGAGAAGATTGACGAATACTGTCTTCTCGTCCCAACTAACACGCTCAATCCATTGCGGTGAAACCAGAACCTTTTTCCCCGGCCACCAGTTCCGTGTACTGATTATTAAATAACGAATCGCCCACGTCTCGTCATCGATGATAAAATCTTCAACGTGGCCAATTTCGCCATCTGCGGCTTGGATCTCATAGCCACTAACCTCGTAAGTGCTACGCAAATGGGGATCCCACGTTTTCTCGCCTTGCTTGGATTCTTTCCGCTCTTTGGGGTCAAATTCAATGTTAGGATAAAATCCCCACATATTTGGGCCGTCCCAATACGTCGGCCATCCATAATACCCGTAGTATGCCTCCTCGAATTGTCGCGAGACGGGCTTGTCCTCGTCCAAGGATGGACTGTCCTCAAGTTGCTTTTTGGTCAAATTGATGGAGATATATTGCTCTTCTTTATTTACGGCGATCAGCACATGCGGGGAGATCAATACCTGCCTGCCCGTAAGCCAGTTTCCTGTGTCGGCGATCAGATAGCGAACCGTCCAGTAGTGGTCATCAAAGTAGAATTCCTTGACATTTCCTATTTCCCCGTCGAGGCTACTCAATGTGTAGTTATTTAGTGTTTTGGCTTTGTTTAGCATAATAGTAATCCTTTCATTGTTGAAATATTCATTTGAATGTTTTTGGTAAAATAAATTCGTCGGCTAAAGCGCCCTCCTCCCTGAAATCAGGTTAAACACCACTACAATTAAAGCAACTACGAGAAGAATATGAATTAATCCTCCCATAGTATACGAGGTGACCATTCCAAGCAGCCATAAGACCACGAGAATAACAGCAATCGTCCATAACATACATTATCATCCTTCCTTTACTATCGGTGCTCAGCAAGACTACTTGCCGGAAGAAAAAATGAGGTACAGTATGCTTTTTTCTTCTGCTTAGAATGATAACAGTAAAAGATGTCTTTCTTATGACATTATTCTTGTATTAAGGAGCTATTCTATTAGCTATATACCTGAAAATCATTTACTTTAGCAGGGCTTCACATCACCTCTGCAGAGTTCAACTCATTATTGGGCTATGTAGATAAAATACATATTTATTTATAAACTAAAAGCCGAGGGCATGGACTAAGCAAGTCTCGCCTTTATTAAGATCCCTCCCACCGTATCAAAATGCGGCAGGAGGATTTTGTTTACTTCACGCTGGTTTTATCAAACTCAATAAGCCATTCTTCATACGAGAAGAAACCGTGAGAAGACAAGCGGAAATCAACAAACTTATGAAATCCATGTGGAACGATCAATAGATAGAGCTTTAAGAGCCCCCAGCGTGCTAAGGGCTCTTTTTAATGTTGACCCATATTAAAAAAAGATGTCAACTCTGTGTCCAACCCCTTGGGTACATTATATTTCGTGGAAAATTTGATTTTATTGCTGTCTGCTGAATTATGGTTAACATTACCACTCCCCCTGCACTATTGCATCCTTATGGTCAACAGAGAAATCTGGTTTGTCAAAATAATTGCTCACCGTACCAAATGTAGGGTCAACATTAATCCATCTTCCTTCTTCTGATACATATACTTGAT
>JARLJN010000090.1 GCA_031291255.1 Gammaproteobacteria bacterium | reverse complement strand
GCGGCTCGGATTCATCTGCCGAAACGATGACTAAGGCCACTTTTTGCGACAAAACCGTAACTTACAAATTTATCGAGATATCTGCTAGCAGATACTTATAGATTATGATGCATAAAATCATGAGGATGACATAAGATGCAAGCAATGGTACAGCAGTAGTTGCACTCAAAAAGCTCATAATAAAAGCGGATAAGCACGTAATTAAAATATTAATAAAACTTAGTACTGATGAAGAGCTTGCTGCTAAATGGCGAAATATCACAATGGCTGACGCTAAGCATGCGGGGTATAAGATACCACATAACAAGAACATACTCAGTGTTGGTATCATAATAATCCAAAGGTCTTGGTTATAAAAAAAGGTTAGTCCAAAAAATGTTAGTGACAATATAAAACCGACGGGTAATAATTTTTTGATGATGTATGCAGGGGTGTATGATTTTATCAAGTAACCACATACTATTGTACCTAATAGGAAAACTACGCCTCACCGTTCGCTCAAATTAATTAGAGGTTTGATGAACCGTCATTACCCAGGATTTTAACATTTTATCTCACATTCCGCACCAACCTAAAGAAATCCCTCTTATTTTAAATTGGGTTAAAAATAAACCTCATCATCTCAACGCCACCTATTTCGAAAACAATTAATAATCTATTGTTAGCAACGGAACCATAATGCATAGCCTGCCAAAATAATATGGCTTGCAGTGCTATTATACATTATACCTACTATATTCTTGTTTTATTCATAAAGAATGCCCGTTACTTCCTGGAAATGAATAATCTCTTACACATTTTTTTAGTTTCCTGATGATTCCTGACGATTTATATTGACTTGAATATGCTCATAATGATAAGATGCAAACCTTTCGTGGCTAAATGGAAAACGACAAATGAACCCAGATGAAAATACACTCGCATCACTAGGTATGTTACCTAATGAACTGATTAAAGATGAAATTGCAAAATATCTTTCACCATACGCTATTACTCAATTGGCAGGTACTGCAAGGCATATGTTCAGCCTTTTTCAAAAAGAGTTAGGAGAAAATAGAAGTCGATACAATATTTTTTTAACCTATGTAGCTTATGGAAAGCAAGATGAAGCAGATAAATTTTTAAAAGATATGAAAAAGCAATCAGGGGATGAAATTACTCAAGATTGTTTGTTAGTTAATAACATACCGTTTACGGATTATTCAGGTCGAACGTTTCACTGCACTGCCTATGAATATGCCTACTGGGCAAAAGACACCCATATGTGTCGCATGTTAGAAAAACATATGGATGCAGATACCAAGGCGGTAATGCTCGCAAAGTGTGAAAAAATGGAACTCGAAGGTTTGACCTACACGCAAGATAGCCAGGAGTTTAATTCCCCGCATTTTGATTTCACGCAGCTTAAAGAGGCACTAAAAACTTATGTAGATGGATGCGATGGTTGGTACGCTGCAAGAAATTGGGCTGCAATCGATGCTGCATGGCTAAAAGTAGGGTTGGCGCAGCGCGACGTGCCGGCGCATGTGGTTCATGAGTATTGCAGACCTGACCGCTCGTTTGACCCCAGGCCTCAGTTTGACGAACCATCATTACCGAGGATTTCAACATTTATTAATTTCCTGACTTATAACCAGGAGGCTTGGTTTCCTCTGGCGGCGGCTGACAAGTCTAGGCTTGGTTTTGATTTTGCAATATATAGGGGCTTCGTGCGCTGCGGCGGGGCTCGGCGGCTCGCCCTTGCTGGCGGGGGAGCTGGCGTTGGGCGGGCTGGGGTTTGTGTTGATTTGGCGGCCGTTAGCCACCTAGATGCAGTGAGAAGCGCTGAACTTACGCAGTTGCGTGAAGCTCTGGTGACGGCCGAGCCAGAG
>JARLJN010000089.1 GCA_031291255.1 Gammaproteobacteria bacterium | reverse complement strand
TCTTGTTCTTTTACAAATGTCTCAATTTTATTTTTTATAAATACTGAAGTGCAATTTCTTAATTCACCTATCGCTATATTATGATTTGGATTAATAGCACACTTAATAGTTTGCGGATTACCTTTATTTAAAAAAGCCTGCACAAGGCTAGCGCGATTATAAGCAATTCCGCTTGAAACAGTAATCGGGTCATCCATCACACATAAAGAAATGGGACACAGAAAATCTTTATCAATATTTTCAAAGTTAAATTCAATATTTGTTAATCTCTCTTCAAAAGTAGGAGCAAGCTGCATTCGAACTTCTGGTACATGAGGTGCTCTTACTTCCAAATGATTTTCTAATCTTGCGAGCTCTTGGGCATGTGCACGTATAAGTGCAACAATCGCATGTTTCCCTATACGTACCGCTTCCTGTCCTGCAGTGCGACCATTATTATTTATTTTTGTAATATCAATACCGGGAACGTTTAAGAGGGCGCGGACGACAGGGGTATGACCTTTGAGAACCGCGCAGATCAAGGCGGTGTCACCATCTTGATCGGTGGCATTGATTGCTATACCGGGAACGTTTAAGAGCGCGGTGACGATAGGGGCATGACCTTCGTAAGCCGCGAAGATCAAGGCGCTGTCCCCAAATTGATCGGCGGCATCGATCGCTATACCAGGAACGTTTAAGAGGGAGGTGACAATAGAGGCATGACCATTGTAAGCCGCGTACATCAAGGCGGTGCTGCCATATCGATCGGTGGCATTGATCGTAATAGCAAGATTATTACGATTAGCTGCTATATAACGATTAACAATATCTAAGTTAGCCTCACCGCCTAGCTTAGCAGCTTCAATAAATCTATCAAAATCTACACCATTACCTCTTTGCATACTGACCTCATTTTTTATTTTTTAATTACACAAAATTATATGGACCGCTTAATCAGATGTTAGTGTCTGACATAGACATTCTTGTTAGCGATGATTTATTTACTGCTGCATTGGATTAGCTTGAATTGTACTAGCTGCTAAAACCGCCACGCTAGATGCATCCTTCACCACATCATTATTACCTTGATGAGACTGAATAGAGGGTGCAAATAAATTTGCTCTCAGTCTAGCAAGACGCATTTTTTCTGATTCTTGCGCTGCAACAGAAGATGAGCTCTGACTATGTTCAACTTGACTCATTTTAAAAAGTGCATCAAGTGATTTAGAAAAAAACTCATCCATTGATTTTTTTAATGCAATGAGTTTTTCCATTTCACTATGTGATGAATTTTCTTTTGGTTCTTCTGCAGGCATAGATGAAGCTGCTTCTTCCATTCTTTTGATTTCCCCATCTATCTTATTTTTTGCAATTTTTTCTTGTTCTTTTACAAAGGTCTCAATTTTATTTTTTAAAAATACTGTTGTGCAATTTCTTAATTCACCTATCGCTATATTATGATTTGGATTAATAGCACACTTAATAGTTTGCGGATTGCCTTTATTTAAAAAAGCCTGCACAAGGCTAGCGCGATTATAAGCAATTCCGCTTGAAACAGTAATCGGATCATCCATCACACATAAAGAAATAGGACAAAGAAAATCTTTATCAATCTCTTCAAGGTTAAATTCAATATTTTTTAATCTCTCTTCAAAAGTAGGAGCAAGCTGCATTTGAACTTCCGGAACATGACCTCCTCTTACTTCCAAATGATTTTCTAATCTTGCGAGCTCTAGGATGCGTGCGCGTATAAGTGCAGAAATTTCATGATTCCCCATACGTACCGCTTCTTGTTCAGCGGTGCGACCATGATTATTTATTTTTGTAATATCAATACCAGGTGCGTTTAAGAGGGCAGTGACGATAGGGGCATGACCTCTGTGAGTCGCCAAGATCAAGGCGGTGTTGCCAAATTGAGCGGTGGCATTGATCGCTATACCGGGAACGCTTAAGAGAGCGGTGACGATAGGGGCATGACCATAGCAAGCCGCCAAGATCAAGGCGGTGCTGCCAAATTGATCGGTGGCATTGATCGCTATACCGGGAACGCTTAAGAGAGCGGTGACGACAGGGGTATGACCATTACAAGTCGCCCAGATCAAGGCGGTATAACCAGATAGATTGGCGGCATTGATCGCTATACCGGGAACGTTTAAGAGGGCGGTGATGATAGGGGCATGGCCATTGCTAGTCGCCAAGATCAAGGCGGTGTCGCCATATTGATCGGTGGCGTTGATCGTACGAGCCATATTATTACGATTAGCTGCTATATAACGATTAACAATATCTAAGTTAGCCTCACCGCCCGCCTCAGCAGCTTCAATAAATCTATCGAAATCTACACCAAGACCTCTTTGCATACCCACCTCATTAACCTTCTTTAATTAAGCAAAATTGTACTTAATGTTTAATTAAAAGCAATAAATGGTTCGCGAAATAGGCCGATTAAAAGCTAAATATTAAGGATGCGCTGTAATCGCAATAATTGTAATATTTTCTTTTCCGGGGCCATAATGCCAGAATATTCGATACGCAACAGGCGTATTATTTTCTGCATAGGCTTCAAAAATTTCTTCTCCTGCCTCGCCTTGAAGCGAACTAAATTTGTGAGTATTAAGACTAGGGTGACGGGGATTAATTTGCAAATATCCTAGGGCTTTTCTAACAGCTTTCAATCGTTTTTTTAAATTGGCATTTATTTCTAGTTCAGTTAAATCTTTGTCGGCCTGGTCAGTAAACATCAACTCAAAATTCATTTTTTATCTTCCGCAAATTTTTTAAAATTGCCCCTAGATTTAATTTTTCCATCAGCGGAATCCTGCAATCCCTTTTTAACCCGTTGCAATGCTTGTTTATTTTCCCAAAGCCATTTTTCCTGAGCAGGAATTTCAACATTGGGCTCAAGAATAAGGCGCCCATGATCTTTAGTAATAGTATAGCTACTCACACCTTTAGCTAGTGCTCCAAGAAGGATTCTACCTTTAGAATCAGGCCTAACGCTTTTTAACTGTTTTGATGACATGATCAATACCTCTCAATTTCATTTATAAGCTAATTATAGGCCATAAGTGGGATTTTTGCTATGTGGGAAAGAAGCTAAATGGGAAAGTGTAAATTGTTTCTTGGGAGCCTTTATTTAACAAGAAGTTATGACCCATTAATGTAAGTATTCGGTATTTTTTTTTGTAGCCCGGACAAAGCGCAGCGTGTCCGGGAATGAATAAGCTAGACCTCGCGGACTCGGCGCTGTACGCCTTAGTCCACGCTACATAAACAGATGACCGTATATTTACTCATTAATCTCCTTTATTGAGAAAATAACGAATGCTAAACATATTCCTCACAATACCGCAGTCAGTAAAGTTTTAGATAATATCAAAACAAAATTAAACGAGATGATTTCAACAAAATGCGTATCTTCATCAAGTAGCGTCAAATCAAAACCAAATTAATTTTAATTCATAGGCGTGCCGGCCGATATGCGGTGTGGCACACTATTACTTGCGTATTCTTTCAGTTGTTGTTTGACCCATTTTCGCGTTGGCCATAATGCTATGATAATACCAGGAATAGCTAAAACAGATGTTGCGGAAATGAAATGAGATATTTCACCTTGATTAACAAATCCAGCTAGACCACAATAACCAAATAAGATCAAAACACATGTAATCATCAAGCTTGCTCTAGACATTACACTTGTAATACCAACATTAAGATAAATTGAAATTAATGTTTTCGTAAAAAATTGCCACATCATATAAATAACAAGATAACCAATGAAAAAGTATATCCACCAAGGTGAAATATTAAGTGCCTGCTGAATATCGAGTACATCTACCATTTCGCCATGTGGGGTAAACGTTCTCACTGGTACATACGCATATGTACCGCCTAGGCACCATAAATTTATAAATAATAAAAAATAAAGTAGTAGTGAATAATTTTTTATGTTTTGAATTAACCAAGAAGATAAGAAGAAAAGGGCTATTACTATTGCAGGTCCAGCGAATGCAATTAATGCAACATGACCTGGATGTCCTAAAGAATAGATCAAATTATTATTTACTTTTTGATCTATGTTAGATAATAACAATAAATTACCCCAACTGGTTCCACCGTAATTTAAGTCAAATGGATTGTGCTTATAACCAAGAATCCATGCTGAAAAAGCATGAGCATATTCATGAATAAAAACGACTAAATAATGAGATAACAAAATAAAAATAGGAGTCAGTAAAATGAGTTTAATTTTTGTGGCTGTGTTCATTGGTATTCTCCATGCTAGAATGAAGCTAGCTAACTTTTTTTGATTTCCATAAGTTTTATTTAAACAAGTCGGCGTGCGTTCCAGTTCTAATAAATATAATGTTACTTGCTTTTATTAAATAAATAAGCAGCCAGTCGGGTTCAATATGGCATTCGCGGCAATCACCATATTCACCCTTGAGCGAATGATCCGCATGTTTTTTTGCTAATGGTTTTTCATGGATTAAATCAGACATTACGTTGTATAGCTTTTTAATGTCTTTACCTCTTTTTTTAGTCAGTTTTAAATCTTTTTTAAAACTATTTTTATATCCTGGTGTTAACATTAATCTTCCAATTTTTTAAATAAATCATCCTCGTCTTCACAAACTTTTACGCCCTTGCCTTGTCGGGCTTCTTTGATTGCTTTAGCCGTTTTTGTGTTCGGAATTTTTAGCTCCAAAGGCCACTCATGCGCGCGTGCGATACGAGTGTATAGCATTGTGATTGCTTGTGTTGGTGTAATGCCCAGTTCACTTAAGACATGCTCTGCGCTTATTTTTAACTTTGGTTCTACTCGTGCTCTGATGAATGCTGCTTTAGTCATAATAATTACCTCTTTATCTTCTAATTGTACCCCAAATGGGATACAAAAACAACGCGGGCTATTTGTTTGCAATAGACTGATTTACCGTAGCTTTTGAAAAATAAAAAACCTAAAATCTAATAGGTTAGCTATTTAAACTGTAAATATTCGATAATATGTTTATGTAGCGTGGACTAAGGCGTACAGCGCCGAGTCCGCGAGGTCTAGCTTATTCATTCCCGGACACGCTGCGCTTTGTCCGGGCTACAAAAAAAATAAGGAATTCAAGCATGAGTGTTGAGACCAAGGATACCCCACAAAGTTTACAACTCACTGACGAAAACAAATCAGTCTCACCTTGGGTTAATAATTCTTATATCAAAGCCGCGACGAGTGACAACACACGAATAGCTTATCGCGGTGATATCCAACATTTTGAACGCTGGGGCGGAAAATTGCCCGCAACGCCAGTATGCATTGCAGACTACTTGCAATTCTATGCTTCTAAGCTCAATTCACGCACCTTGGCGCGACGATTAACGGCTTTGAGGCATTGGCACAACCTCCAAGGATTCGCCGATCCTACGCAGCATCCTGCGATTCAAAAAACTATGACGGGTATCACACGCATACATGGCAAACCTAAAGAAAAAGCACATCCTCTGATGCCAGAAGATTTACTCATCATAGTTAACTATCTACATTCAGAAAATTCTTTTGCGAGTATGCGTGATAATGCGTTATTGCAATTAGGTTTCTTTGGGGCGTTTCGTCGCAGTGAGTTAGTTAACATTCAAGTAGAACATTTAGATTGGAAAGAACAGGGCATAGACATACAACTACCTCATTCTAAAACAGATCAAACTAACACCGGACAATTTAGTGCTGTGCCTTATGGTAAAGATTTATTGTGTCCAGTGACCGCGTTGAAAGAATGGTTAAACATTTCGAAAATAAAACAAGGTGCCATTTTTCGTGAAATTAAAAAAGGCGAAATATTAAAAGAAAAATGCTTAACACCCTTGTCAGTGAATTACATTTTAAAAAAACGTGCAGAACAAAGTGGCTTGAGTTTTTCTGCGAAATTAAGTGGTCACAGTTTACGACGAGGATTAGCAACGAGTGCAAGTCTCGCTGGTGCAAGTGTTTCTGCGATTATGCGGCAGGGTAGATGGAAAGGTGTCAACACAGTCATGGAATATGTTGAAGCTAGCGAACGTTTTAGTGACAACGTAGGTTTACAAATTTTAGAAAATATAAAATTTAAATAACTGCCTCTACAACGGTATCGATTTTTGGTTTAATACCGCATAATTACTACATAAATTTGGAGACATGCAATGAGTCAAAGCCGTAAGTGCCGTTTCGAAAACAGTTTTCGAAGTGTTGGCGTGTGTTTTGCGCTTCCCTTTGCAATTATAGCTGATAAATATTTAACATCAGAAAGTTTGCAAATGGATTATACGAGTTCTGATTTAGCAAAAAAATTGCCTATAGAATTCTATCGTGTTGCGTCACCATTTATAGTTATGGGTATCTCTGCAAATAACTTTTCTAATCTGGGATCATCCATTGATTCGATGATAGACAGCGTTAAAACATTTCCTTATTGTGGTTCATGGGATGATTTTAAAAACTGGACAAAAGCAATTAAATCAAAAAATGTTGGGCATGTTACTGGCGCATTGTTTGGTACTGGGGTAGGAGCCTATTTTATTTATTGTAATGTTACCGATCCTAGCGCCACATTTTTATCGCCCTATGGTCAAACGAATACAATACCTGCTTGGTTATTTCAAATCGGCGCTATGCCATATATAGCCGGAGGATGCTCAAATGCTTTTTCCCAACTCACAGAAGGAACGACAGATCTAATCAAAGTTTCATTTAAATATAGTAAACATCTAAAAGAAAGAGTATCTAATTGTTGTTTCACATTTTTTAGAGGATCTTCTCCGAGTCAACCCGATAACCAATCTACTACAGATAATATAAATATGCTTAGTCGCCCCCTGATCTAGCCCCCCATATTAGAAACCCCTCTATTGCAATGAATAACATCTTCCGTGCTACAATATGAAACATTGCGCAACGCAAGCAGGAGTTAAGCTAATGGACTTTTTATTATTAGGCATCACACTGATATTCTTTAGTCTATGCTTTGGCCTCATTAAATTTCTTGATTCATTATCACGGAGCGATTGATGATCCTCTATATGGCCTGCGGAATAATCACATTATTTTTATTCATATATTTGTTAATTGTATTATTTAAACCAGAATTATTCTGATTTAGTTAAAGGAAAGGATTCCTACATGACTACGATTGGTATTTACCAAATCTTACTATACCTTTTAGTTTTGCTCATTTTAGTTAAGCCATTAGGCTGGTACATGGCGCGAGTCTATGAAGGTAAACCATGTGGGTTAGATAGAATATTTAGCCCATTCGAAAGATTCTTATATCGTTTATGCGATATTAAACCCACTCAGGAAATGGACTGGAAAAGTTATTTAGCCACTATGCTGTTTTTCAACGTGTTAGGCATGCTAGCAGTTTATGCGCTGCAACGATTGCAGTTTTATCTTCCTCTTAATCCTCAATCTTTTTCTGCCGTTTCTCCCGATCTTGCTTTTAATACAGCATCAAGCTTTGCTACGAATACTAATTGGCAATCCTATGGCGGTGAAACAACCATGAGTTATTTCACCCAAATGATGGCGCTTACCGTACAAAACTTCGTTTCTGCTGCAACAGGAATGTCGTTGCTGGTGGCATTGATCAGAGGCATCACAAATCATGAAAATAAAAACCTAGGAAACTTTTGGGTAGATACGGTAAGAGGGATTCTCTATATTTTACTACCGCTTTCATTCCTATTTGCAATTATTTTAACTTCACAAGGTGTTATCCAAAATTTTAAACCCAATCAGAAAACAACGTTGGTACAAGCCATCAGCTACCAGCAACCATTAACGGATTCATCTGGACAACCCATCAAAGATACAAAGGGCAATCCAAAAATGGAAACAAAAGAGATGCTTGAACAGGTTGTTCCAATGGGTCCTGTTGCATCACAAATTGCTATTAAACAATTAGGAACCAATGGTGGTGGATTTTTTAATGTCAATTCAGCACATCCTTTTGAAAATCCTACACCGTTAACCAATTTTCTTGAAGCACTGGCAATATTACTCATCCCCGCGGCGCTTTGTTATACCTTTGGTGTGATGGTTAAGGATAGACGACAAGGATGGGCAATATTTACAGCGATGTTTATCATTCTTATACCCTTCACAACCGCTGCTGTGATGGCAGAGCAAGCGGGGAATCCTGCATTTACGCAAATGGGCACCGATCCCACAGCGCAATACAGTCTCTATCCAGGCGGCAACATGGAGGGCAAAGAAACACGTTTTGGGATTGTGAATTCCGCTTTGTGGGCGACTGTGACGACAGCTGCGTCTAATGGCTCTGTCAATGCTATGCATGATTCATTTACACCATTAGGCGGTTTAGTCCCTATATGGATGATGCACTTAGGTGAAGTGATATTCGGTGGTGTTGGTTCAGGATTATATGGAATGTTGATGATAGTGATAGTCACCGTTTTTATTGCGGGTCTTATGGTAGGCAGAACACCTGAATATTTAGGTAAAAAAATTGAACCTTATGAAATGAAAATGGCATCTATGGCTGTTTTAATCATGCCTCTTATCGTTCTGATCTGCACAGCTATTGCTTGTGTCACAGAAGTCGGAGTCAGTTCGCTTGCAAACCCGGGAGCACATGGATTTTCAGAAATGCTTTATGCTTTTACTTCGATGGGAAATAATAATGGTAGTGCCTTTGCAGGACTCAATGCGAATACACTTTTTTATAATATAGTTGGTGGAGTAGTGATGTTAATATCTCGCTACTGGATTGCAATCCCAGCTCTTGCAATTGCTGGATCACTTGCTAGAAAAAAGATTATCCCAAGCAGCGCTGGTACACTTGAAACCTTTTCTTCTCTTTTCATTATTCTCATTATTGGTGTGACAATTATAATAGGTGCGCTCTCTTTTCTTCCTGCGCTTGCGCTAGGCCCGATTGTCGAACAAATTATGTTATGGGGGCAGTATGGCCACTAAAATGTCGCTGTGGGATGTTGGTATATTAAAATTTGCGATACGTGATTCATTTTTAAAATTACATCCACGCCATCAAATTAGTAATCCTGTTATGTTTACAGTGTATGTAGCTTCGATTCTTACTAGTGTTCTGTTTATTCAAGCACTATTTGGTCACGGTGAAGCACCCGCGCGATTTATCCTGAGTATTACACTCTGGCTTTGGTTCACTCTACTTTTTGCTAATTTTGCAGAAGCAATGGCGGAAGGACGCGGTAAAGCACAAGCCCAATCTTTACGTAAAGCAAGACGTGAAATCCAAGCAAAAAAGTTAGCAAAAGCCTCCAAGGATGCAAAACTAACATTAGTGCAATCTGGTATCTTACGTGTTGGTGACATTGTATTAGTTGAAACTGGCGATTTTATTCCTAGCGATGGAGAGATTATAGAAGGCATTGCCTCTGTCAATGAAAGTGCTGTGACTGGCGAAAGCGCGCCTGTGATTCGTGAAAGCGGCGGTGACCGTAATGCTGTAACAGGCGGCACGCAAGTTATTTCAGATTGGTTAATTGTGCGTATTACCTCTAACCCAGGCGATACTTTTTTAGATCGAATGATCGCACTTGTAGAAGGTGCAAAGCGGCAAAAAACACCTAATGAGCTTGCACTCACTATTTTACTTGCAGCACTTACCATTGTTTTCTTGTTAGTGTGCGCAACACTCTTACCTTTTTCTATTTACAGTGTTGCAGCAGCGGGTAGTGGATCAGTCGTCAGTATTACTGTGCTCGTGGCTTTATTTGTTTGTTTAGCACCAACAACAATAGGTGGATTGCTTTCCGCTGTTGGGATTGCAGGAATGGACAGAATGATTCAAGCCAACGTCATTGCATTATCAGGACGTGCTGTTGAAGCTGCTGGCGATGTTGATGTTTTAATTTTAGATAAAACGGGAACGATTACGTTAGGCAATCGACAAGCGACAGAATTTATTCCAGCAGAAGGAATCACCATTCAAGCCTTGGCTGATGCTGCCCAACTTGCATCACTCGCAGACGAAACACCAGAAGGGCGCAGCATCGTGATTCTCGCAAAAGAAAAATATGGATTACGCGGTCGAGAAATTCATGAACTGGGTGCGACGTTTATTCCTTTTACTGCAGAAACCAGAATGAGTGGCGCTAATTTACCTGGCAGGCAAATCCGTAAAGGCGCTAGCGATGCTATTGAAGAATATATTAAACAAATGGGTGGCTCATATCCTGATTCAACGCAAAAAAGTGTAGAAATCATTTCTCGTAAAGGCGGCACGGCACTCGTTGTGGTAGAAGATAAAAATGTTTTAGGTGTGATTCACCTTAAAGATATTGTGAAAGGTGGTATACGGGAGCGTTTTTCTCAACTACGACAAATGGGTATCCAAACAATTATGGTAACGGGTGATAATCCGCTGACTGCATCAGCTATTGCTGCAGAAGCGGGCGTCGATGATTTTCTTGCTAACGCAAGGCCAGAAGACAAGGTCAAACTCATTCGTAAGTTACAAGCAGAAGGTCACTTAGTTGCAATGGCGGGTGATGGAACTAATGATGCACCAGCACTTGCGCAAGCTGATGTGGCAGTTGCTATGAATACAGGCACACAAGCTGCTAAAGAAGCGGGTAATTTAGTTGATTTAGATTCTAATCCAACAAAACTTATTGAAGTAGTGGAAATTGGTAAACAATTATTGATGACGCGCGGATCTCTTACGACTTTTAGCATTGCGAACGATGTCGCAAAATATTTTGCAATTTTACCTGCTGCATTTGCAGCAACGTATCCTGCATTAAATATCTTAAACATTATGCATCTTGCAACACCAGAAAGCGCAATTTTATCTGCTGTGATTTTTAATGCTTTGATTATTGTTTTTCTTATTCCGCTTGCTTTACGCGGCGTTAAATATCGCCGTGTCTCAGCTGCACAGCTATTACGACGAAACGTTTTCATCTATGGATTAGGCGGCTTATTAGTCCCTTTTATCGGTATTAAGATAATCGATCTGTTATTGCTAGGATTAGGTTTAACATAAGGATATAACATGTTCAAAGCAGTCATAAATCAATTAAAAACAGCGTTAATTCTTTTGGTTTCGTTTACCATTATAACGGGATTGATCTATCCCATCGCTGTCACTGGAATAGTGCAATTACTCTTTCCTAAACAAGCTAACGGAAGTCTGATCGAGCAAAATGGTAAAACAGTAGGCTCACTTTTAATAGGCCAATCTTTTACAAGTCCAAATTATTTTTGGGGTCGTCCTTCTGCAACCAGTCCATATCCTTATAATGGAGAAAATTCATCGGGTTCTAATATGGGTTCATCTAACACCGATTTTTTAGCGACGGTAAAAAACAGAATAGCGCATCTTCATGAATTTGATACACAAGCAAACCATTTAGTTCCAGTGGATTTAGTAACAGCATCCGGTAGTGGTTTAGACCCCGAAATTAGCCCTTTAGCAGCATTTTATCAAGTACCTCGTATTGCTAAACTACGTCACCTATCAGAAAAAGATATTCAAGAATTAATACAAAGTCTAATACAAAAACGTACTCTTGGAATTTTAGGCGAACCACGTATTAATGTTTTGCAATTAAATCTTGCTCTCGATAATTTAAGGAATGACGATGCCAGAAAAACGCCAAAGTCCTGAAAAATTATTACAGCGTGTGCAAGAAGAAGAACGCAAACAGCAGCGTGGTAAACTGAAAATTTATCTAGGTGCAGCTCCGGGTGTCGGCAAGACGTATGAAATGCTGCATGACGCACTTGAAGAGCGGTCTAAAGGATTAGACGTAGTGATTGGCGTTGTAGAGTCACACGGACGACAAGAAATCGAGTCCATGTTTAAAAATTTCGAAACCTTACCAAAACAAGTTATCGATTATCATGGCAAAAAACTGTTGGAATTTGATTTAAACGCTGCATTAAAACGTCAGCCTGGTTTAATTCTCATAGATGAAATGGCACATACAAATGCGCCTGATTTACAGCATGCAAAACGTTGGCAAGATATTAAAGAACTTCTAGATCGCGGAATTAATGTTTATACCACACTGAATGTTCAACACATAGAAAGCCTTAAGGATGATGTCAGTCAAATTATTCATGCTCCCATAAAAGAAACTGTTCCAGACTCAATGATAGACGAGGCCAACACAATCGAGCTTGTTGATCTACCGCCTGATGAACTTCTAAAACGTTTGCATGCAGGAAAAATTTATATTGCCAATCAAGCCGAATTGGCTGCTGAACTTTTTTTTCGTGAAGGAAATCTCATTGCGTTACGCGAATTAGCGCTGCGTACTACAGCGCAACGTGTTGGCAAACAAGTTCTTTTTTATAGACAAGGACAAGGCATTTCTCATATTTGGCCAACTAAAGATAAGATATTGGTTTGTGTGGGTCCAGACGCAGAGTCACTTAAGCTTATTCGCTCAGCAAGCCGTATGGCAAAAAGTTTACACGCAGAATGGATTGCAGTTTATGTTGATACATCACAATCCAATATATCAGAAGAAATACGAAATAATGCAATCCAAAATTTACGTTTTGCGGAACAACAAGGAGCAGAAACACGGGTTTTATTTGGTTTTGATATTGTTAAAGAAGTCATGAATTTTGCACGTGAAGAAAATGTGACTCAGATTATGCTATGGAGGCATATTCGTAAACGATGGAGAGATTTAGTATTTCGAAATTTAGCCGATGAAATGGTTCGTTCCAGTGGTGAAATAGATGTTTATATCATGACAGGAGAGCCTGGCGAAGTTAAATCAAGCAAGATAATTCCATCGAAAAAATCAGTGCCATGGAAAATTTATGGGATTTCAATGGGTATTATTACCTTAGCAACTATTATTGATTTCTTGCTTTATCCATTTGCGGCAACAACTAATTTAGTGATGGTGTATTTATTAGGTGTAACGTTTATTTCATTATTCGGACAAATAGGACCTTCAATTTTAGCTTCCGTTTTAAGTGTGTTGGCATATGATTTTTTCTTTATTCCGCCTTTTTATAGTTTCGCAGTTACCGATATCCAGTATTTTTTTACGCTCATTGTTATGCTTCTTGTTGCGCAAGTTATCAGTCAATTAACGATTCTTAAACGTAGTCAAGCTGAAGCTGCGCGTCTTAACGAACGTCAAACTTCAATTTTGTATAAGTTAAGCCGACAGTTAGCACGTACGCGTGGCACAGATAAATTACTTAATACAGGTGTAAAGTATATTGCTGTAGCATTTAATGCAAAAGTCATAGCACTATTACCAAAAAATAATCATCTAATAGTGCGATCAGCCAGTAATGGAATTGAAAAAAAATTAAGTCCTAAAGAGATAAGCATTGCACAATGGTCTTATGATTTAGGGCAAGTAGCGGGAAAAGGCACAGATACACTTTCCGGTGCTGATTCGTTTTATATGCCTTTGATTGGCAAGAAGAAAACTCTTGGCGTTTTGCAAATTACATCTAACCTACCTAATCATTTATTTACTTCCGTGCAAATGCGATTATTAGACATTTGTGGAAATCAAATTGCACTAGCAATTGAAGTTGATCGATCACAGAATAAGGATATTTAAATATGCGTAAACGACTCATGATTGCTATTATCACTTCTACATTATATTCCATTAGTCTAAGTTCACAGTGGGCCTGCTAGGGCGAACGTTACTCAAAAGAAGTTTACACATGTGATGCTTTGTAACCTTTTGAATATTAGAATGAAATTTACCATTGTTTCGCCTATTAGGCACATGATTGATTGCTATTAGGCTACTTTCATGCTATGCTGTTCTTTATGGATGAACTTGAATACGAATTTAACGCTGAAAAGAATAGCACTCTTAAAGAGCAGCGAGGCATTAGCTTTGAAGAAATTATTTACTACATTAGCAATGGCTATTTGTTAGATACTATAGAGCATCCTAATAAAGAAAAATATGCAGGCCAACAGTTTTACGTGGTTGACATAGATGGTTATGTCTATCTAGTTCCATTTGTAAGGCGCGATAATCAGATTTTTTTAAAAACTATATTTCCGAGTAGAAAGCATACGAAACAGTATTTAGAAAAAATGAAGTCTGGAGGGGAAAGCCATGAGTAAAAAACATCACGACATAGAAAATGATGAAAAAGAAATCCTAAAAGATTTTGACGCGGATGAGTTTGTATCCACTGATAATGTAAATGAAGAGCTGAAACTTGCAAAACAGGCAGCTAATAACTTTATGAAAAGAGACAGCCGGATTAATATTCGTATTTCTGGTGCTGATTTGAATATGGTTCGTAGAATGGCGGTACAGGAAGGTTTGCCATATCAAACATTACTAGCGAGTGTAATCCACAAATTTGTAACCGGACGATTGGTGAATAAAGGAAGTGATTCGCAGTCTGGTAAGTAGTATCAATCGGCGGACACTTTTTGCCACAGGATTTCTCTATTTGTTCCATCCCAAGGTTTTAATGACATTTTGTCATCAAAAAAATGATATTTTCTTTCTAAAATTTTTCCTACACGCCAGGATTGAGCGCTGCGAAAATCCGGGGTAGGGTTTCATAGATTCATGCAGGTAGTCACGGATTTTCGCAGCGCTCAATCCGGGCTACAGCTTAACCCTCTTTTTTTTGCAGAATACATAGCAGTATCTGCATCTTTGATTAACTGCTCCAAATCTTTTTTTAATCCATGAGTGATACCAAATGAAAAGCCTTGCGCAGATTTAATAGGCGACACATGATTTAATAAGCGTGCACGCAAACGTTTAATAAGTTTAGGCACATCAATTTTTTTTAAGTGAGTTAATATAATTAAAAATTCATCGCCACCAATTCGAAAAGCATAATCATTAAGACGACAACAAGCTTGTAAATACTTGGCTGTCTCACACAAAATCTTATCTCCCGCCTGATGACCATATTTATCGTTGGTTTTCTTTAATTTATTAACATCCGCGAAGACAACAATGACATAAGGATTAATTGCTTTGCGTTTATTCTTAATTTTTTCTTTGTTGATAAAGATTAGCTTATCTAAATAAGCTCTATTATATAAACCTGTTAGCGAATCTGTGTCAGCTAATTTAAGAATCTTTTCATATCGCATAGCATTGGTTAATGCTATCGCAAAAAAATCCGCTATAGTATGCAGTATGGATAACTCACGTTTAGTGAAAAGACGACTATCATGTGTATTTAATAATTCGATAACACCTAACACCACACCTTGAAAAATAATTGGAACAGCGATAATAGAACGCGTTTTAAAACCTGATACTTCATCTACTTTCTTAGAAAAATGTGGATCTAATTGCGCATTCATAACAATTTTAGCTTTACCTGTAGTGGCTACATATCCCGCTATACCTTCATCTAATTTTAAACGTATATTTTTTACTAAGTTACCCTTTATCCCTTTCGATAACACAAAATACAATTCTTGCTTATTAGGATCCAGTCTTAAGACGCTCCAATTTTTAGGCTTAAAAAACAATTGAACCTGTTGCATAAGCGCATTAATAACTTCTGAAACTTTTAAAGAACTCGTAAGAATCTTAGCTGTTTCAGTGAATAACACTTGTAAATGACTAGCAGAGTGGGGAGGTATTTTTTTATCAGCCATGCTTAGCAGCTCCTGATGTTTATTCTAATACTTGTTCCTTTTTACGCACGTACACTAAAGCCATTGCACACGATGCTTTACGAGAAATATCATTACTTCCGCGGCTGGTTAAAATAATAGGAACGGTAGCACCCATTACTATGCCAGCGGCTTCCATGCCAGACATAAAAGTCATTTCTTTATAAAGCATATTGCCAGATTCAAGATCGGGTACAACAATTATGTCTGCATTACCTGCAACTTCAGAATGCAGATTTTTTTCATGTGCGGATTCCATCGAAATAGCATTATCAAATGCAAGCGGACCATCGACTATGCCACCTGTTATTTCATCGCGTTCTGACATCTTACTTAATGCTGCAGCATCAAGGGTAGACTTCATATTTTCATTTACAGTTTCAGTAGCACAGACTATAGCAACTTTAGGTGTACCAAAACCTAATATGCGAAACAAATCAATTGCATTTTGTGTAATATCTTTTTTTTCACTTAGAGTGGGCAGTATATTAATCGCAGCATCGGTGATAAATAATGGTTTATGATAATTAGGTGCTTCCATATAGAAAACATGACTCATTCTTCGTTTAGTACGCAAACCTGTTTCTTTATCAAGTACAGGTTTCATTAATTCTTCTGTGTGTATCTTTCCCTTCATTAGAGCTTCAACTTTTCCTTCCTTTACCAGTCTTACTGCAACTTCTGCTGCCTCATCGCTATGACGAGTTGAAATAATCTCGTATGAAGAAATATCAAGATTAGCGGCTTTTGCAGCCGCAAGAATTTTATCTTTTGGGCCTACTAAAATAGGGATAATGAGTTTTTCATTTGCGGCATCAATAGCGCCTTGCAAAGACAGTTCATCTACAGGGTGAACCACTGCTGTTTTAAGAGGTGCAAATGTATTTTTTAATTCGATTAAATGATTATACCATTCGCCTTTATGTTTTTTAACAATGGCACTTGTTGATTCATGTTGATTTTTTTTATTTGCTAGATATGCCATTATTTTCCCCATAGTGTTATCTCAAAAAATATAATAACTAATTTCTGGGACTTTCGATATAGCTAAACAATTAAAATAAAATTGTTATAAATATCCATATAGAAAGACATAATGGAAATAGAAAACCAAGAACGCTTACCCAGAGCGGGATGATCTTACCTGCAACAGTGACTTCAGCTTTGTAAATCAAACGTAACAAATGCATGAAGGCAACAATTGCAAATACAACCCCAGCCACTATCAATACCAGATAAGCGCTCATATTAAGCTCTCTTAATGACAAGAAATAGCATTCGTTGTTTTTCCAGATAGCGCATCATCATGTGATTTAGTTGCAAAATCACCTAATGAAATAATACCCACTAAACGCTTATCATCATTAAGCACCATTAAACGGCGAACTTGCAAATCAGACATCATATCTGCAACTTTCACTGCTGTATCTTTTTCAAAACAGTAATCTACTTCAGATGTCATGATATCTTTAACCGTTGTTTTAGTAGGATCTTTTCCTGCAGCTACACCGCGAATAGCAATATCTCTATCTGTAATAACACCTATCAGCCTGTCATTTTCTCCTATAGGTAAAAAACCTATATCTTTTTTCTGCATTTTTATAGCGGCTTCTTTAAGTGTCGTTTCTGGAGTAAGAATTTCTGGTTTTGTTGACATTAAGTCTTTGGCTTTCATACACACCTCCATATTACCAGTTAGGATTATGTTTTCCTGCGTGACGTGCTCGTATACTTGCTTGCGCTTTGTTTTTACCGTCTGAATGCGCTATCACTTTCCACGCTCCATGCTCGTTTTTTAAAATGGGCCAACCTTTTGATTTTGTTTTTTTTCCAATTTTGTATGGCATGATTGGTTACCTCAAAATTGTAATAAAAATAAAAGAGTAACAGATTTAATGTGATAAATGATTATCAGAAAATCACAGCCCATTAGTGATATTATACTCCTTTTTAAACAGTTATTTCTTAATGAGTGAATATTTGTTAATTCATTGAGAGTACTGATATTGTTTTGTTAAAATCACAAAATAACGTCATAACTATCCCACAGTAAGATATAATAAATAAGTAACATCAATTTCGTTTTAGGAGTCATATCATGGCGCAAGAACGAGTTAACTTTGATGCTAATCAGAAGTTGAATGAAATGGCTCAGTTTAAAATGGCTATTGGTGCTGAATCCATTTATGGCAATGATAATATCACTTCTCCATCTACTCACATACTGCCACGCTTCAAGGCCACATTACAAATTTGATTAGGCAATACCCACAGCAAAATTTAAATAATCGTATCGAACAAAAATATGATTCCTCATCGAGCAGCTCTACTCAATCTCTTCAAAAGAAGATGGGGGTTAGTGTCCATCAATTCATTCCTGTATTAACTGATAAAGCGGTTAACGATTTATGTCAGAAATATGATGATGCTTTAAATTCTGCAATCAAAGACATTGAGAATACTAAGTTCTCTCGCGAAATTAAAAATATTGCTTTAAATAATTTATTTGCAATTAATTTAAAAGCAAATTATCCCGATGATGAATTACCGATGATTATCACATTAGCGCAAAGTGTCATGGAAGACATTACAAAAACATCGCAGCCGCACAAACAATTTTCTAGTCGATTAGACGCTATCAAACAAGAATACAAAGAATATAAAGATAGCTTAATTTCATCCCAAAATATTGCCGCAACAGCTTCTTCATCTGTACCATTACCTAAAAACCCTAAAAACCATAGATGAGTTACTTTTGCTGTATCTAAAAAATGCTTGCATGTGGTTCATTGCGTACTAGGTTCAGAAACAATAGCTTTGTTGAACATTAATTTCATAAGATAAGATTGATGTGCAACAATACTCGTAGCCCAGAACAGTTTCGTCTCTACTGGGAAGCAATAAAATATTTGACCTTATTGCGTCCACTGTGCTTAGCGTCATATAACGCTTTATCTGCATATATGATGAGATTTTTTTGATCTTGTATCTCTGGATAACTTGAAATACCAGCACTAAAAGTAACATGAAATTCGCTTTCATTTAATTTGTATATTATTTTAGAAAATTTTTCACGTAAATCATTACAGATATTTATAGCTTGTTCTTTATTTGTATTCGGTAAAATAATAGCAAATTCCTCACCGCCATACCGTCCAGTCACATCTGTTTTTCGTAATGATATGAATAATAAGTTGGACAATGATCTTAGCACTCTATCACCAACTGGGTGCCCATGTTGATCATTAACTTCTTTAAAATGATCGATATCAATCATGACAAAGCAAAGTGGTTCAGATTGACGTTCAGCACGAGAAAGTTCAGTATCCAATCGTTGTAAAATAGTTGTGTGATTCAATAATCCTGTCAAACTATCCCTCATCATCATTGAACTCAAAATACCTGCACGCTTTGCTCGTGATTTCACCGCTTCAATTAAATGTTGAGGTAAAATAGGTTTAGTAAGAAAATCATCTCCACCCAGGTTCAATGCGGATAATTGTTTTAATCTGTTGTCTTCTGTCGACAGAAATATAATAGGTATTCTTGTAAATTGGGTATCTTGACGAATCACTGCAGCAAGCTCTAAGCCACTACATTCCGGCATATAAATATCCATTAATAGAAGATCAGGTTGAAACTCTTCAATCGCTTTAATTAACAGTAATGGATTGGTTATATAGTGCGTTTTCATACCAACGTCTTGTAAAATTATTGAAAAGTACTCAGCTAAAGATAGGGAATCATCAATAATTAAAATACGATATGGTTCATCAATTGCAACACCGCAGAGTTGATCTAAATTTTTTTTTAATAGAAATGTATCTACTGGTTTTTGTAGAAATACATTATTACTCATGCGAATCGCTTTTAATCGGGTTAAGATACCGCCATCTTCTGATGTACAAAATAATGGGAAAGGAGTAGGTTGCTGTTGTTGAATATCTTGTAAAATGTGAATGCCATTATCTTCGATATTATCAATATTCACAATCAATGCTGCTGGTTTATTTAATTTTATAACAGCGGTAAGCGTGGAAATATCCGTGATTTGTGCGAAACTATAACCAGATTCATTGATATTATTTTTTATTGTCAATACAAAGTTTTCATCACTATCAATGATATAAACAATATGATTTGTTTCAGTGACAATGCCAGGTAAGTCTGCCTGTGGAAATTTTACAGGTCCGGTTTCAGCTAGTGTGACTTTAATTTTATTTAATAAATCTGTTATCTCGTTTTTTTGTTCTATTGAAATGGCGGGGCAGTCAAATAATTCTTTCAAATAAACCTCTAACTGCCGCGCGGATTTTCCCAACTTAGTATAACCATACGTACCTGCTGATCCACATAAACTATGAACATCCCTATGAAAATCTGTGAATAGTTTATGATCCCAATGATTCAGTAAATTTAGCCATATGCCTTGAATCCGATCTAATTTAGCGGGAAGATTTTTAGCATAGGCAATAAACAGCGCCTGTAATTTTTCTTGTGCTGAATCTATTGGCATGTTTCAAGATACCTTTCCCAGATTTTCATAATTGAATCTGCTAGCGTCATTGGATCAAATGGTTTGCTGATCACATCTAACGCGCCCATTTCTTTATATTTTGCAATTTCATCAGGTTGAATTTTTGCGGTCATGAAAATGACCGGTAGTGATGAATAGTATGGAATTTTGCGTAGTGCTTTTAATGTGGTCGGCCCATCCATTTCTGGCATCATAACATCTAATAAGATCAAATCAGGCTGGATGTCTTTCGCCTTCTCGACCGCTTCACGGCCATTACTACAATAAGTTACAATGAAACCACCAATATCCTCTAAGGCAATTTGTGCAATCTCTCTTATATCTGATTCATCTTCCGCGTATAGAATATTCTTGAGATCTTTATTTGTCATATTTTTATTCCTTGACGGATTTATTTAGCAAATCTTTTATTGAGTTAAGTAAATCATCATTCGTAGCTTTTGATTTTACGAGTTTTGTCGCAACAAATTTCCCGTAATCACGATCTAAATCGTAAGCTGAATATACAATGATAGGGATTTTATATTTAGAGAATATAGGCAGCAATTCCACACCATTACCATCTGGAAGCAATAAATCCAGTATGACCAAGTCATAATTATCTTGACCTAGTTTATCAATCGTTTCTCGTATCGTATTTGTAGCAATGATTTTCGCTTTACCCTCTAATAACGAGGCGACCACATGCTGAACATCAAGATCATCTTCTACATGCAGTATGTGGGGTAAAATATCATCTCTTTTTTGTTTAATTTGCGAAATAGCGTCTAACAACTTATTCGTATTGATTGGTTTATCTAACCAGTCAACTACTAAGAATGCATCGCCATTTAATAATTCTTCTCCAGTTTGTGCGATCATTGAGGTGACAATAATTGGCAATTTTTTTGTTCTCTCTGATTCGCGCAATTCTCTGATAAGAGTAATACCATCTTCATCAGGCAAAATTAAATCAAGTAATAGTGCCAAATAATTATTTTTAGCCAAAAATGCTTTAGCTTCTGTCGCCGTATAAGCAAGATCAGTTGAAAAACCAGCACCTTCTAACAGTACACTAAGATATTTAGCTTGATCTTCGTCATCTTCGCAAATTAAAAGCTTCATGGATACATCAGCCTGTTCTTTGCTAATAATTTTAGTGTCATCTGTACTCATGCGGGATATTGGAAAATCAAAATAAAATATAGTTTCTTCATTTGGCGTACTAGAAAAGCTCATTGTTCCACCCAACTTTTCAATGATAGCCTTACTAATACTTAAACCGAGTCCTGTGCCACCCTTACCACGCGTATCTGATGAATCTGCTTGAGAAAACTTTTGGAAAATACTTGATTGAAAATCAAGAGGAATACCAGCACCTTTATTACAAACAGAAACTCGCACATGACTGTCAAAAATATTAATCTTTATATTAATGACACTGCCTGATAATGAAAACTTAGCTGCATTTGAAATCAAGTTTGCTAATACTTGCGACAATCGATCAGGATCTACAAATACATTAACATTTGATACTGGCTCACTTAGTGCAATGTTTACATTATATTTATCACAATACATTTTATTAGTGCTAATGGCTTCATTAACTAATTGGTTAATATCAACCACACTTAAATTAAACTTCATCTTGCCAGCATTAATTTTTTCCATATCTAAAATATCATTTATAAGCAGCAATAATCGCTCGCAATTTCTATTTGCAATATTAAGCAACTTTAAGGCTTTTTCCGGAAATGTTCCAACCGTTCCACCGACTAAAAGGCCAAGTGATCCCCGTATAGAGGTGAGTGGTGTTCGCAATTCGTGGCTAACAATCGAAACAAATTCGCTTTTCATTTTTTCAACCTTTTTAATCTCGGTCACATCATGAATAGCTACGACAGCACCTAATTTATTACCATTTATATTAATAATAGGTTGCCCATCAATGACCACATTGCGTGCTACGCCATTTTTGAATTTCATAATTAATTCTAACGAATGGATTTGTTCACCTCTCAATGCTCTGAATAAGGGTGATTCATGTTTTTGAAGTGGAACTTCGCTGTCTAATGTATATAGTAAAAAATAATCTGATAAATCTTCAGATGTATGATCCTCTTTAGATATGTTGCAATTCTTTCGCAGTGCATCATTAAAAACTGTAATTGCACCCTGAGCATCACAAGCTATGATGACATCTTCAAGATTATCAAGCATGGCATTTAAAAATTCTTTTTCATTCTGGACTGCATTGACCATATGCTTGTAATAAGTTGATGCGGTTAATGCAAGGGCGATAATTAATCCTGTAATACCTGCTGTAAAAAAAGCTAATAAGTTAGGCGGGATTATATATGCTGACATGGTTGCATTTTCGAGTGGCGTGAAAACAGCTGCCCACATGCCTGTATAATGCATGCCACATATGGCAATGCCCATGATAAGTGCACTAATGATCTTTAAATAGAATTGCCTCTCGATGGAACCTTTATTACTTTCTAACGCTAACCATAGCGCAGCTTCCGCAGCAAAGATCGCGATACCGAGTGATAGAACAAATAAACCGGGCCGATATCGAATAGCAACATAGCTCGTCATTCCTTGCATACCCATATAATGCATGGTCGCAATGGCGAGGCCAACTAGAACACCGCCGATAATGAGATTAGATACTTTACGATCCTTATCTCGCAAAATAAATAATGCAAGTCCAGACGCAGTGATAGCAACAAGAAATGAAGAACACGTCCAAAGCAGATCATAGCCCATTGGCATTGGCATCACAAAAGCTAACATGCCAATAAAGTGCATTGACCATATGCCTGCCCCCATTGTAAATGCACCGCCACACAACCAATATATTTTAGCCTTGGATTGAGTTTCAAGGCGAAGACGGCCTGCTAAATCTAATGCGACATAGGAGGCAAGCACTGCGATGACGTATGATAAAACAACGAGCGTCATGCTATAGGTACCATTCATAGCATTAGCAGGAATTGGAGTAAGCTGAAACCAATTGAGATCCATATTCATTTTATGCATATTCCTTGAGACATCAATCTTATGATATTATCATAATTATACCATTACTTGAGATGATGGTGTTATTAACTTTGTATCCCCAACTTGTTGATTATAATTAATTTATTTGTGTGGCTTTGAAGAGGAATTAACGCTCAACCAGTAAATTCAAATTTTCAAAAGTGCAGCTAAATCCAAAGTAAGAATTCCAAATTTTTCCATATCTTCTAAATTATTACGCTGCATTTGATCATTTAAAGTAGCACAGGCTTCTTTGATGACGATTGCTTTATAACCCAGACAGATTCCTGAAAGCGCTGTACTACGCACACACAGATGCGTCATGACTCCGCATAAGAGAATAGTTCCTACTTGCAAGCTCTGCAACGTACCGTTTAAATGACTTTCTATAAAACCATCCATATAAGGTTTTTCGATCACCAGGTCATTAGCGCGTGGTGCAATTTTTCCAACAAATTGCGCGCTCTTTGTTCCTGGTACTAGCGTTGGATTTTATTTAAATTGCGGCAACAAATAAGCAGGTGGTAAAGAACGATAAAGATGTTGGTTATAAACAATATTCCACTTTTGTTTAATAGCGTGGTCCAGAAGGATTCGCACATTATCAATAACCGGCTCACGCGGCGTGCCACTGTAAGCAAACACATCATCTTGCATGTCAATCACGATCACTGCCATATTCGGTAAGGCAGCTTGCCAATCACCTAATTGATTTAATATGGGAGGGGGTTTTACTGAGGGATATATCAACTTGCATATAAGGCTCCTTGTTGGTTAATAATTTCCCATTGCGACTTTATCATTAGTCGCTTTCTGCTTCAATCATCAATATATCTATCACGGAAATCAAGAGGTTAGTGACCTGACTCACATGCCCGTTATTTTTTTTGTATTTTACTTTTTGCTAGTTTCATCCCTTCAAAAATCGGCCTATATATCTTGCTTGGAAATTTATTGGGGAGGTTATCAGATACTTTCTGTATAACCCTATCCACTTTTTCTAGCATTTCATCAAGAATGTGTTCTGCTCTTTTAACAGAATAATTTGTTACTTTTGCTGTATCTAAAAAATGCCTGCGTTGCATACCCTAAGAGGTATAAAGTCAAATTTATACCTTGAAGGGTATATAATTTGCTTGTCTTTAAATCTTGCTTTCATTTTGGACATTTGCCGAATGGTAGGGTAAAATAACCCATTCATAAGTCAGGTCTGATGATATGCACGACAAAATGCGTCATACATTGTTTTTCAAAACCAATAAATCACCTAACATTAGGTTTTTTAAAACATCTCATCGCGATGAAGATGACGCAAGTACCAGCGATGAAGGCGTGACTAGACAAGATTTCATAACACAAGAAAACTTTTCACAAAATCGATTTCGATTATTGGCACCAAAAAAATCTTTAGATGAAATGCTAGAATTACTTTTAAGAAAGGCAGAAAATTCAGGCCCAGAAGCCTGTGAATTTCATCTTCAACAAATGCTGATTTTTTTAAAAAAGAATCCAGACCTAGTCAATCGCGTACCCAATAAATTTCACAGTAATCCATTAGAATTAGCTATTACTCTAGGTTATACCTCAGTCATAAAAGAACTGTTACATATGCAAGCGCAAGTCAGGCCGCATAATAAAAATCTTTTAGACAAAATTAAATATCTTTTACCCTCAAGTTCAAATACTCTAAAAATGTAACATTGCGTTTTTGTAGCCCGGACTAAGCGTAGCGAGTCCGGGAATTAATGAGGCAGACTACGCGGACTCGGCGCTTCACGCCTTAGTCCACGCTACAAATGAATAGTGATTAAGTTTTAGAAATAGCTAAAGAAAAGGATTTCATGATGCGTAAAAAAACCAATACGCCACCATCTTCTGACGTTCATCTTAATCTTAAACAATACAAAAAAATATATAAGCAATCGATTACAGATCCTAATCGCTTTTGGGGCGAACAAGCAAAAAAGTTTATTAGCTGGTTTACTCCATGGAAGAAAGTTTCAAGCGGTGATTTCAGAAAACAAACTAAGCAATGGTTTGTAGATGGAAAATTAAATGCTTGTTATAACTGCGTCGATAGACATCTAGAAACACATAAAGATAAACCCGCTATTATTTGGGAAGGGGATGATCCAAATAAATCTCTCACAATTACCTATGGTGAGCTGCATGAAAAAGTCTGTCGCTTTGCAAACGTATTAAAAAAGCAGGGTGTAGAAAAAGGGGATAGAGTTTGTATTTATTTACCCATGATACCTGAAACTGCAATTGCTATGCTTGCGTGTGCTCGTATAGGTGCGATTCATTCCGTTGTATTTGGCGGTTTTTCTTCTGAATCTCTCAAAACACGTCTTCTTGATTTAGGTTGCAAGATTGTCATCACAGCAGATGAAAGTGTACGTCGTGGCCTATATATTCCGTTAAAGAAAAATGCTGACACTGCAATTCAAGACTGTCCAAAAGTTAAAAAAGTCATAGTCGTTAAACACACAGGCAATCCTGTTGAATGGCATAAAAAACGTGATATTTGGTATCATGATGCAATGAAAGAAGTTGATGCTGTTTGCCCTGTTAAAATCATGGATGCAAATGATACGCTGTTTGTACTTTACACGTCAGGTTCCACAGCAAAACCAAAAGGTATAGTTCATACTACAGGCGGTTATTTAGTTTATGTTGCGATGACTTTCAAAACTATTTTCAATTATCAAGACGGCGATATATATTGGTGCACTGCAGATTTAGGTTGGATTACAGGTCATTCCTATCTTCTTTATGGTCCGCTTGCGAATGGTGCAACAACATTGATGTTTGAAGGTGTTCCGAGTTACCCAACGTATTCACGTTACTGGGAAATGATAGATAAGTATCACGTCAATATTTTTTATACTGCGCCTACTGCAATACGTACACTGCGTCATGAAGGTGATACCTGGGTTACAAAAACAAATAGATCCAGTCTAAAATTATTAGGAACAGTAGGTGAACCGATTAGTCCTGATGTGTGGGAATGGTATTACCGCGTCGTGGGTAAATCAAAATGCCCTATAGTTGATACCTGGTGGCAAACTGAAACAGGGGGCGTTTTAATTACACCATTAGTTGGCGTCACACCTGCAAAACCAGGATCCGCAGCTTGGCCATTTTATGGAATTGTGCCTGAAATTATCGATGAAAATGGCAAAATCATTAAAGATACTAGGCCCGGAAAATTAGTCATTAAACATTCATGGCCTGGCATGCTGGAAACCATTTGGCACAATAGAATACGTTTTATTAAAGGGTATTTTGAAGAAGTCCCAGGAAAATATTTTACGGGTGATAATGCCTATAGAGATAAAGACGGATATTTTTGGATTTTAGGTCGAGAAGATGATGTAATCAAAGTCTCAGGTCACCGCATAGGAACAGGGGAGGTGGAAAGTGCATTACTGACCGTACACAAGATATCAGAAGCCGCTGTGGTTGCAATTCCTAATGAAATAAAAGGACATGGTATTTTTGCTTATGTCGTCACGAAACCCAATACAGACTTGACTGATTTAAAAAAGACTCTCAATAAAGCAATACAAAAAGAAATAGGAAAGATAGCCGTGTTAGAAGAAGTTCTACACGTAAAAGAACTTCCTAAGACTCGCTCAGGAAAAATCATGCGGCGTTTATTACGAAAAATTGCAGCTAACGAATTTGAAGAGCTAGGAGATACGTCTACATTAGCTGATCCTAGCGTAATTGATGATATCATTTATCAACGAAAAAAAATTAACGACTAAATAGTTTCACTTAGGAGACATGCATGTTTAACATTAATCAAGAAATAGTTTGTAACATTATTACCAAAGCGCGAGAAATTAATATTGCTGATGACTTGACACTTCCTGATGATCAAGATGAATTGTCTGATGCTGAATGGAAGCAGCTACTTGCAGAATATCAAAATGATTTAAGCTATCAAGAGTTGAAAGATTTAATCAATGAATTAGAACCAGATCAACAACAAGATATTATCGCATTGATGTATATAGGTCGTGGTGATTTCACTAAAAATGAATGGAAAAATGCGTCGCATCAAGCACATCGAATTAAAAGATCAAATCGAGCTTATTATCTTATTTCAAAATCCATGTTGTCTGATTATTTAACCGAGGGCTTGGCTGCTTTTGGATTTACTTGTGATGAATAAATAAATAACTCGCTGTGTTTTTGATTGGTGGATTACGGCCCTTGGGGTGCTTGCCGTGCCACCCTACAAGTGATCTTATATTTTTACAGAAGCATCGTAGGGGAGATTAGGTGCGCTTTTTGCACCGTAATCCACCAAATAGGTAGTGTTTAAATAACTGTGTCAGCTTTCTTAAAATTGTTATAATTCCATAACTTTGGAGAGCTGAACAACATGAACAACCGTGATATTAATTTAGATAATTTTGATTTCAACCAATTTCAAAAAGAAGCTATTGAT
>JARLJN010000088.1 GCA_031291255.1 Gammaproteobacteria bacterium | reverse complement strand
TTTTTAAAGAACGTAACTGCCTAATCGTACTGCGAAAGATTCACCGCTTTTCCCTCTTTCTTCGATCTAGTTCGTCACCAGAGATGCGCATTCTACAGCTCTAGATTTTCTTGTCAACACTATTTCATAAAGTTTTTTAAAATTATGATTCTTCATCTTTAACAAACACTAAGGATAATGAGTTGATACAGTAGCGAAGCCCCGTGGATTGCGGGCCGTCGGGAAATACGTGGCCTAAATGAGCGCCACATGACCCACAAATAATTTCTGTTCTTTTCATCCCGTGAGTCGTATCCACGACCTCTTTTACGGCTTCCGAAACCAAAGGACGGCTGTAACTTGGCCATCCCGTACCCGAATCATACTTCTCCTGAGAGCCAAACAATGCGGCATTGCAACATGCACACTTATATACACCAGGCTCTTTATGATTCCAATAGAGTCCCGTGAAAGGTGCTTCAGTCCCTTTTAATATACAAATATTGTATTGCTCGGGTGATAGCTTATCTTTAGCCGAGCTCTTATCCTTATCATTCATTACGAATACTCCTTTACTTAGGCTAGAACAATATAATGTAATACGGCAATCATAAGCAAAACAACTGGAGCATAAACTATGAGCAAAACTACACCCCCAGACTTAGAATCCTCTTTAACGGAGCTAAACACTCTAATAGAGCAAATGGAAAAAGGAGAGTTAAGCTTAGAACAATCGCTCACTCGCTTCGAACGCGGGGTAAAACTAATCAAACATTGCCAAAAAATATTAACGGATGCTGAACAAAAAGTGAATATCCTAATAGGCAACGATAAATTAATACCTTATGAGAACAATGACGAATGACATATACACTCACTCACTTAATGTCGGATACCCAAAGCCGTATCGAAAACATCATTAAGTCTTACCTTATTGAATCACCTACTCCAGCTCCTTTATTACAGCAAGCCATGGCATACAGTGCGCTAAATGGAGGGAAACGCATTCGCCCTTTATTAGTTTATGCGACAGGCCTCGCACTGGATGCAGACTTAAATGATTTAGACAGCGCCGCTTGCGCAATTGAGTTAATGCACACTTACTCTTTAATACATGATGACTTACCTGCAATGGACAACTCTGATTTCCGTCGCGGCAAACCTTCTTGTCATAAAGCTTTTGGTGAAGCCATGGCTATTTTGGCTGGCGATGCACTGCAAACACTGGCTTTTCAACTTCTCGCTGCGCATCCATCGGCACTCGCACCTGAAAAAAAATTGGAAATGATTAAAATTCTAAGTGAAGCAAGTGGACTCTCTGGAATGGGAGGCGGTCAAACCTTAGATATCTCTCACGAGAAATTGACTACAATTGAAGAATTAACTCAATTACATCAATTAAAAACAGGTGCTCTACTCACAGCAAGCGTACAGTTTGGCCTGTTGGGAGCCCAGCCTCAAACTCAAGAAGTCATAACAGCATTAGAGAGTTATGCGCATTCTTTAGGTTTAGCCTACCAAATTCAAGATGACTTGCTTGATATAGAAATACCGAGTTCTGAATTAGGAAAGCCACAAGGACTGGACGCAGCAAACAATAAAGTCACATTCCCTTCCCTATTAGGTATTTCAAAAACCAAAGAAAAAGTTCAAGAACTCACAAACCATGCTTTAAATTCCCTGGCGCCTTTAGGAGAAAAAAGTCTTATATTACAAGAGGTAGCGAAATACTTGCTCCATCGTAAACAATAAAAAAGCGCTGATTGATGATTTACAATGTTTTTTATTCCAAAATCAGCTAAACTGCTTGCGAAAAACACAAGTCAGGTGAGTAACATATGTATTGCCCTTTTTGTAATGCAAATGATACGAAAGTAACGGATTCTCGTTTAATGCGCGAGAACAATCAAATACGTCGTCGACGTGAATGCCTTGATTGTAAAGAACGCTTTACAACGTATGAAACCGCTGAGCTTTCCCTACCTCGTTTAATTAAACGAGACGGTCAACGCGTTCCATTTAATGAAGAAAAGCTACGCGCGGGAATGTTACGCGCTTTAGAAAAAAGGCCTGTCAGCCTTGAACAGATTGAAACAGCTGTAAGTCGCATTATTCATCGTGCTAGAACTCACAGCGAAAGAGAAATCCCTTCCGCACAAGTTGGCGAGTGGGTCATGGAAGAATTACACAACTTAGACCAAGTTGCTTATGTACGTTTTGCTTCTGTCTACCGAAGTTTTCAGGATATCAGTGAATTTAGAGAAGAAATCAGCCGCTTAGAAAAATACGCAAAATCAGAAAAATAATATCCCGAGGAAAAAATGAATCCAACTGCTAGACGCAATGCAAGACATTATGCATTACAAGCCATGTATCAATGGCAAGTAACAGGCACTCCAGCACAACAAATTGAAGCGCAATTTATTGCAAATCAAATTACAAAAAAAACGGATCTAGACTATTTCAAAGAATTAATTCACTCCATTCCTCTTGATCAAAAAGAATTAGACTTAAACATAACACCTTTTCTAAGACGTCCACTGACAGAAATAGATCCCATAGAATTAGCAATATTACGATTAGCAACCTATGAACTCACAAATCGTTTAGATATTCCTTATCGCGTTGTAATCAATGAAGCATTAGAGCTCACGAAAAAATTTGGATCCGTTGAAGGATTTAAATTTGTTAACGGCGTGCTCGATCAAATTGCAAAAAAACTTCGAGCAACAGAAATCAATGCAGATAAAAGTAAAAAATAATTTTTCACGATACATAATATAGGGAAATTTTACGTGTCGCGCGACTATACTGACATTCCACCCATACCTGAAACAGTTTGGCAAAAACCGCTGCCTTTTATCGCTTTTGGCCTAGGCAGCGGAACTATTCCTTTCGCACCGGGAACATTCGGTACGTTAATGGCTGTGCCTTTTTATTTAGCATTACAACCTGTCTCTACTTTAACTTATTGCATCATTACTCTCGTGATTACATTAGCAAGCATATGGATATGCGGAAAAGTATCACAAGACATACATATACAAGATCATCAAGGCATGTGCTTAGATGAAGTGCCCGGATTTTTTGTGGCTATGATACATGCACCGCAAGGATGGCAATGGATAGCATTAGGGTTTATATTATTCCGCCTATTTGATATTTGGAAACCGTGGCCGATTCGATACGTTGATAAAAATATTCATGGCGGCTTTGGCATGATCTTTGATGATGTATTAGCTGGTGTGTATGCTTTAGTGATTATGCAAATTATTGCGCTCTTATTTTAGGAAGAAATAATGAATTGGGTATCTGCCGCATTTGTATCATTGTTTAGTTTTGGTGTTTGGGGTTTATTAACAAAACTTGCGGTACTGCATATAGATGCAAGAAGCGCTCTCATTTATCAAACCTTAGGTGTAGTCATCATCGCGATAATTACGTTAGGATTAATTAATTTTAAACCTGCTTCAGATGTTAAAGGTATTTCATACGGAATTTTAACTGGGCTGGCTTACGGAATTGGATGCCTATTTTATTTCATGGCAGCCAGCAAAGGAAAGATTATTACTGTCGTTACGTTAACGGCATTATATCCTTTAGTTACAATTATCTTAGCCTATTTATTTTTACAAGAAACCGTTAGCATGAAGCAATGCTTAGGAATAGGATTAGCATTTGTCGCTATACTTTTAATGTCGGCTTAACTCATTTCAACCAAAAGGATTTGATCATGATACACAGACAACTACTTGGAATCAGTCTACTCTTACTTGCTAACACATGTGCTTTTGCAAGTATCACACCTGGGATTGATGGTCATACTCGAGGTGATATCATCTCTGTTAAAACTGACGAGCAAATCGCAGCATGGTGTGATTTCAGCAAGCAAATTGCAATTACACAAACAAGTGTTTTATGTGTCTATAATGGAAGTACGAAGGGTGGGCCAAGCTCTCCCGTAATTGAAGCAACACCTGTATCTTAACTACTACGGTATGCACACATCTTTTGTGTAATGTATAGTTGAGAGACGGGAGAACAAGGTTTTCTTTTTTTAAAATCCCCAACAAGTCAGCAGTCTTGCATAGTTGTTGGGGATTTTAAAAAAATGAAAACCTTATTCTCTTTAACATATATTTGTAACGTATAGAAAAAGCTGGCCATTACTTTTAGGCTTAGCAGCGAAGCACAAAAGATGCGTGCATACCCTAGATCTTAACTAAACGTCGAACAGTCTAATAATTTCTAACTTGTTAAACTCATTCAATACGGATGTGATATCTTTTTTCAAAAATAACAATTTTAAATTAGGCCCTGCATCTTGCGTAAAATATATTTCTAAATCTTGTGTGCGCAGCTTCCAAATTTTTTGCATTGCCATTATTGTTTCTGGCATGTAATAACAAACAGCAGGCCATGCACTCAACATAGTTGCATGCATGGTCATGGCATTTGATTCTGCTGTTTCACCCAACAATTTAAAATCATGCGTACTTATAGCATCTTTTAATTTAATCATGTCTGCAGCAACTTTATCAGGCCAGGCTGAATAAAGCGGACTCGTTGCAACTGTGCGCTGCATAGCTTCACGAGACGAAATACTTTTTTCACTATTATTAAAAATAAGCAAACCTATACACAGCTCAGGCCACTTTGCTGACAGAGATTGAGCATAACTGTCCATACCATCTTCTAATGAACCCGCATGCCATTCTACAAAACCCTGCCAAATAGAACGTGATGCGCTGCCACTGCCTAAACGTGCCAATATAGATAATTCTGAATCTAATAACTGCCATCCGAACAATGCATTTAATGCAAGAATAATCGAAGCAAAACCACATGCGGATGATGCTAAGCCTGCAGCAATAGGAATATTACTTACTATATTAATTGAAAAAAATATTTGATCTGGTTGGCGAAATAAATTCAGATAGTTAATCAAACGCTGACTGAAAGAAGAATCTAATGCGACATCACTACCATTTAATTTAATTTCATCTTGAAATGAATTCAGTTTAATTTCAGCTGTTGCACCTTTATCACCTAAAGAAATAGATAAGCTAGATGTCACAGGTAAATTAATTTCTTGATTGCGTTTACCCCAATATTTACAGAGCGCAATATTCGTTGGAGCAAATGATTTACCTACAGAGTTCAAAGGTGCCTGATAATGTTTTTCTTTTAAAATCAGTTTAACTACATCAGACTTCTTCACAAGTCACACCCTGATTTGTTATTTGCGCTGAAATCAATCTTGCATCCGGAGAAGAAAATGACAAAGCCTCAGAAATATTTCCCAAACCCATTATACAATCACCTAAACCTGACCCTGAAATTTTTGCGCCTAACATATTTTTTTGCTGATTTAATTTATCGACTATTTCAGTTAACAAAGATGTGCTTACACCTAATGATTGCATTAAGCCTTGTTGAATATTGAATATTTTTCCTAATGTCTCTGCGTCTTGCTTTTCTATTGCTTTTACGGCTTGCAATACACATTCATCTATCACATTAAATATTTTTTTATATAATGCTGGTTGAGCTTGAAATTTATTTTTCATTTCTGCAACAGCTTGCACGGTTGTTGTTTTATAACCTGAATAAACTACAGTGATAGCCGGTGTATAAGAAAATTTAGTTGCCAGTAAAGGCTGCATTTTATAGTGAACTATTCCGCCTAACACACATGCAGCTGCATCAGCACCTGAGCCTAAGCCCTGCACTTGTCGAATAATTTTTCGAGATTCCTTAATCAGATCTAAATCAGAATAAGATAATTTCAACCATTTAGATAATACTGCAACCATGCCTACTGTGACTGCAGCAGAAGATCCTAAACCGATGGTGTCACAGAACTCTGCTTCTATTGTAATATCACAGCCAAATTTGAGATGTTTTTGAAACTTCTTTAATGCACTCAGGACAAACAAAAAAGGTGGCACTACTTTCAAGTCAGAAATGTGAGTCGTTAAACTACCCAATCTTGCAGAATTAATATTGATAATCTGATCACTACGAGGTTGCAAAGAAATAGTCATACGTTTATCAACAGCGCACACTAATGCGTTCTTACCATGCAATACTGCATATTCACCGAGCAGCATCATGCTGCCAGGCGTAGAGGCTTTAAACAACATGCACACCTCGCGCTTCACATTGTATAGGTAAAAGTGAATACTGATAACGCGCACATAGTTCAGCTAGACTGTGTTCATCATCCGTAATGACTAAGACTACACCTGCATTGTTTCCTGCTACTGCACCAGCACCACAAATTTTTGCTGCACCCCCATAGTTTTCGACCTCAGTGATAAACTGATTTACCACAGTAGGGACAACTTTTATTTGTGTGAGCAAGTTATGATTCTCATGAATAGCGAGTTTTATATTTTGCAATGATCCATTCAGTAATGCTGCATCCATTGCATTCGTCACCGCAGCAAAGTCATCTGCAATGTGACTCGTTTTAAAATAAGGAGCTGCTGCTTCTATGCATACACCTGTTGTTGTTTCTGGTAAGCCGGTATTAATTAAATACATAGGAAAAGTAGGTGCGGGTCGCAATGAGACTTGATTGTCGTTTAAATAGATACAACCGCCATGCAAAGACACTCGCAAATCTAATCCACTTGAGTAACCATGCTGAAGATTTTCTGCTTCTAATCCTAAACGCAAAAACATTTCGCTGCTAAGGTCTACTTCTAAATAATTTGCAATCGCATGCGCAATACTCAAAACAGTCGCAGCAGAAGAACCCATGCCACAACCCACAGGAATGGTAGATTCCATGTGTATGTTTATACCTTGTGTTAATTTAATATTTAAACTTTCTACAAACAAAGTGAATGCCACTTGTGCCAGTTCAACAGGCTTATGTAACACTCTACGTATCGTATAATCACCCTTCAAAAAACGTTTATATTTTTGTTTAATGCGATTTTTTAAATTATCTAATGCTGTTAATGACAAGCGACTTTGATACGCAAAGTCTGTTAAATCAAATGAAATATGCGGTGTAAATTGAGGTGTAGCTGTGACCGTCACGTATCGATTAACCGCCATAGCTAATGCAGGCTGCCCGTAAACAACTGAATGTTCACCTGAGAGTATAAGCTTTCCTGGGGCTAATACTTTCATAATCAGGTAACTTTTTCATATATACGTTTATGATCTTGAAAACCAGCTAATCTAAACTGACCCGTTTGATGTGTAGGTATTTCACAATGACTGCCATCTTCTGGATATTCAAATGAATAGAAAGCTTCATATTCTGAATACGTTAAATCTTTTCGTGTGCCTAACATTGTGTTATGAAATGCTGTATCCAATGCACTCGCATAACCTTCTTGAACTACACCACTAAAATACTCTGCTACGCAGCCTGAACCATAACTATAGAATCCTAATCGTTGGTTGCTTAAATCTTCTTTCGCATGATCTAACAAAGCCGTTAAACCTACATAAAGTGATGCCGTATAACTATTCCCAATGTTGCGAGCGTATTCTAATGAACTACCAATTTGATTTTGCAACGTCTCTGCTGAGAGTTTTTCTTGTTTATTAATCTTAGCGAGTTGTTGGTGCGCTTTTTCAACTAAGCGAGGAACAGGTGCGTGATAACAGTAATAAGCATGATCTGCAAAACCTCGCCCAGATAACTCAGTGTATTGCTGCCATGATTTTTCTAGCATGTTTAAATACAACTTGCTGGAGTACTTGCCTTCCACGAAGGCTGTGTCTGAATAATTAGGTCTCCAAAAATCCATGACACTTTCTGTATGCACACCATACTCTTGATCAAATGCTAAAATTCTAGGGTTCGCCGATAACACCATAGCTACTGCGCCACAGCCTTGGGATGACTCACCTGCTGTGCCTAAACCATAGCGTGCAATATCAGAAGCAATTAAGAGTATTTTTTTATCGGGATGCTGACGTAAAAAAGGCAAGGCTAACTGCAACGCCATAGTCGCGCTGTAACAGGCTTGTTTTAATTCTATGACTCGACAACGATTGGGCAATCCCAACATATCATGTACGTATATGCCCGCCGCTTTGGATTGGTCTATGCCAGACTCCGTTGCAAACATCAACATCTCAACAGAAGACATGTCCACATCACGCAGAGCACGCAAGCCAGCATTCGCCGCCATAGTGACTATATCTTCATCGGGAGGAGAGACAGCCATTTTTTGCTGACCTAAACCCACATAAAACTTATCTGGATCAATTCCGCGCTCAGCCGCAAGACACGCTAAATCTAAATAATAGTGTGAGGTATAAAATGCAATTGTATCGATACCCACTTTAATCACTCTGCTTGCCCTCTTCTAATTTTTTTTGGCGTTCCATCTGCAAATGACTTTTCATCAATTCTCCCGGGTTAGTTTGAGCTGCCAATAAAGACAGTTCACCGCATAAAACTGCGCAGGCCGCTATGATAGCTAAACGACGGGCATTTTGACCAGGCTCTCGTGGCTCTAAACAGCCTAAAACCTTTAAATTTTCTTGTACAAAGTCAAAAGTCTTGCCATTACCTACCGTTCCTACGATCAAATTGGGCAAAGTCACTGAAAAATAGAGATCTTCACCTCGCAAGTCTGCATGCACCATACCTTGCGATCCCTCTACTATATTGGCGGCATCTTGCCCTGTTGCCAAATAAAAGGCCAACAACATATTTGCAAAATGCGCATTGGCTGTACGCACACCGCCCGCAATAATATTACCGATTAAATTTTTCTTTATGTTCAGTTGAACAATTTTTTCAGGGGTTGTTTTCAGAAAACGTTTACAAACACTTTTGGGAATGAGGACTTCTGTTACCACATATTTACCGCGGCCTAGAATACCGTTGACAGCTGAATTCTTTTTATCGCAGCAATAATTTCCTGAAATAGAGACATAATCTAATTCAGGATAACGAATCAAAATCCAGTTCACTAAGCGTTCAGACGCCAAAGTCGTCATGTTATGACCAGACGCATCGCCAGTCTGAAATTCAAAACGAAGATAAATCAAACACCCCACAACTTGAACATGCATATCTAAAAATCTAGCGTAACGGCTTGTTTCTTTTATGATTGCCTGCATAATATCTTTGTGTTGCTTCAAACTTTCAACGACTTCATAAGCCTGTATAATGCTGGGAGCTTCAAGTAACACAGAGCGCGTCATACGATCGTCAATAATAACGGCTTTGATACCACCGGCTTGATTACATGTTTTAGCGCCTCTGTGAGTCGAAGGCCACAAAGGTGTTTCAAAGGTTGCCAGGGGCAAAACCACTTCAGCATGCACTTCAGGGCCAATAATATTGACAGGGCCCACTGACCGCATTGGGATTGTTGCTATCTGTTCTGAAGCTTGCCATCGCATGATGTGTGGTTCCACTTGAATTCTTTGGTTAAGAGTTATATAAAAAGCGCACCATTTTACTGGATAAAAACCCATGACACCAACAGAACATGTGATTCTTGTTGACGAAAAAGATCAAGAAATTGGAATTGCTGAAAAGATACAAGCGCATAGAGACAATCTACGCCATAGAGCTTTTTCTATATTTATCCTACGAAAACAGCCTAAGCTGGAAATATTGCTTCAAAAGCGTGCGGCCGGCAAATATCACTCTGCTGGTTTGTGGACTAATACCTGCTGTTCCCACCCCCGACCCGGTGAGGATATACTCGCAGCTGCTAACCGTAGGCTTTTTGAAGAAATGGGAATACACGCAACATTAAAATCCATAGGCTGGTTTCATTATATCGCACCTTTCCCTAATGGTTTAACTGAAAATGAAAATGATCATGTATTAGTTGGCGAGTTGGAACAAGACAATTTCACCACGAATCCTGATGAGGTTCAGGATATACGCTGGATAACGCTAGCAGAATTAAACGATGCAATCGCGGAAAATCCAACTCACTTTACACCTTGGTTAAAGCCAGCCCTTCTACTACTCGAAAAAAATATAATCTAATAAAAATAGGAACAGCCGGAGATGGGAGAACAAGGTTTTCTTTTTTTAAAAATCCCCAACAAGTTGTAGGTTGGGTTGCTTTACAAACCCAACCTACGCACACAAAAGATATGTGCATACCCGGGAACTCCTGGATGAAATTACTTATACACAGGAAACTGTTTACAAATCCCTAACACTTTTACACGAACTTCATTGATGCGTGCTTCGTTTTGAATATCATCTAAAACATCGCATAACCAATTCGCTAATTGCTCAGATTCTTTTTCTTTAAATCCGCGCGTAGTGATAGCGGGTGTTCCTATTCTTATTCCACTCGTCACAAACGGAGATTGAGGATCTTGAGGCACAGCGTTTTTGTTCACAGTAATATTCGCGCGGCCTAATGCAGCATCTGCATCTTTTCCTGTTATTTTTTTATCGATTAAATCGATCAACAATAAATGATTATCTGTGCCGCCACTCACAATATTATAACCGCGTGACAATATTGTTTTAGCCATCGCACGTGCATTATTTAAAATTTGTTGTTGATAAATTTTAAAATCAGGTTGTAATGCTTCAAGAAATGCTACTGCTTTTGCAGCAATCACATGCATCAAAGGTCCACCCTGTCCGCCTGGGAAAACTGCTGAATTTAATTTTTTTTCTAAATCAGGATTTGCTTTTGCTAAGATGATTCCACCGCGCGGGCCACGTAATGTTTTATGTGTAGTGGATGTAGTGACATCAGCAATTTGCACAGGTGAAGGATAAATATCCGCAGCAATAAGTCCAGCTACATGCGCAATGTCAGCCATTAAATACGCGCCTACACTGTCAGCTATTTCACGTAAACGCTGCCAATCCACTACACGAGAGTATGCAGAAAATCCTGAGACTATTAATTTAGGTTTATGTTGTTTTGCAAGTTGCTCTACTTGATTGTAATCAATCAAACCTGTTGCATAATCTAAGCCATAAGAAAAAAACTTATAAAGCTTACCTGAAAAATTCACAGGAGAACCATGCGTCAAGTGACCGCCTTCAGCAAGTGACATACCTAACACGATATCACCTGGTTGTATCATAGCAGCGTAAGCTGCAGTATTCGCTTGTGAACCTGAATGCGGTTGCACATTCGCATAATCTGCACCAAATAATTTTTTCGCGCGATCAATTGCGAGCTGCTCTGCAACATCGACAAATTCACAACCGCCATAATAACGTTTGCCAGGATAGCCTTCGGCATATTTATTCGTGAGCACTGAGCCTTGCATTTGCAGCACTAATGGGCTGACGTAATTTTCAGATGCGATTAATTCTATGTGATCTTCTTGACGCTGTTTTTCAGACTCCACAGCTTGCCAAAGTTCTGAATCAAAATCTTTTAATGACATTTGATTTAACATATCTGACCCTTACTTAAGAAAACGTGGAAAATAAAATAGAGGTGTCACATCTTGAGTGTGACCCGCCACAAAATAATCATGCATAGATCGAAATAAAATTTCCAAATGTTGAGGCTGATTAAACTTTGCAGCCACCGCCATCACATTACCAACCTTATTTGCAAGAGCCGCTATATTTTCCTGTAACGTTCCATCCGCACTGCAATAATGAAACACATCCATGCCTTGAATTTGTATCTCTTTCAATAGCCCTATAGGCATTTGAAATTGATGAGTCGCCTCTACTCTCAATATCTTTAAAGAAGTTAATCGAGTAAACGCATTATACTGATAATCCTCTATCAAACGTATATGAGACAATGCCGAGTCTGACGAATAAGGAGTGATATCCACACACACTTCATTTTCCCCCACGCCTGGCACCAAACCTGCAGCCACCAACGTTCTAGCCCCATCACCCAACCCGAGAATGGGCTTGCCCTCGAGATTTTGCTCTTGCAATATCTCAAAGAGTAATGAGTCATTGAAATAATCTAGAATCAATGTACCATCACACCCGCTTAACTGAGTTAACATTTTGGGCTCAGAAAAATTAATTGGCTGCATATTAGCTTTTTCGATCGCCAATGCCATTTCTGGTTCGCAATTTGATGTAGGAAATTGTAGGATGGCAATACGCATAATTTAGCTGTTTTCGGATTAGAAAAGTGGCGCTAAGATACCATGGAATGGAATAAGGAAACTAGATCTAAGATACTTCCTTTACAAGAAGCGTCATGACAGCTAGGCAATTCTCCTTTATTTCGGCCATAATCTGCACTTTTTCTTATTCTCGAAGTGAGGAGAAATAAGGGGAAATGACAAATAATATTATAGAATTACGCGGCGTTTCCAAGTCTATACACGGCAATGACATCCTGTATGACTTGAATCTTGAAGTCCGTAATGGTGAATTTTTAACATTGCTAGGGCCTTCAGGCTGCGGCAAAACAACGTTGCTACGCCTCATTTCTGGCTTTGAGTTCCCTACCACAGGGCAAGTTTTAATTAACGGTAAAGATGTTAATGGCTTAGCTCCTCACTTACGCCACGTACATACCGTATTCCAAAGTTATGCATTATTCCCTCACATGAGTGTTTTTGAAAATGTTGCCTTCGGTTTGCGCTGTCAAAAACTGCCTAAAAATGAAATCGACACCCGCGTCAATGAAGTATTAAAAACAGTCAAGCTAGAAAAATATGCAAACCGTAAACCTGAACAATTAAGCGGCGGCCAACAACAACGCGTGGCGATTGCTCGCGCCGTCGTAAACCGTCCTTTAGTATTATTGTTAGACGAACCTTTAAGCTCCCTGGATTATCGTCTGCGTAAAACCATGCAAATCGAATTAAAACAATTACAGCGCAAATTGGGCATTACGTTCATCTTTGTGACCCACGACCAAGAAGAAGCGCTTTCCATGTCTGACCGAGTGGTTGTAATGCATGAGGGCTGCATAGAACAAATAGGAACACCTAGACAAGTCTATGAAGAACCACAAAATCTCGTTGTTGCTAAGTTCATAGGCGAAGCCAATATATTTGACAGTGAAATCACTGCGATAGATGGAAAACAGCTGACTGTGAACATTCAAGGTCAAGAACGCAAAATAAAATGCAATCGAGAGTTTGCTATAGGACAAAAAGTTCATATTTTGGTGAGACCCGAAGATCTGCGTGTATGGGGTCAAGCTGAAGTAGAAGACTCTAAAAATATGTATCCAGGTGTGGTTGAAGAAGTTATTTATAAAGGAACAACCGTTGATTTAATGGTAAGACTCGCTAACGGCCAATTAGTCGGTGCCACAGAATTCTTTGACGAAGATGATGAAAAGCTAGAATACGCTATAGGCGAACGCGTTTGGGCAACATGGCTATCTGGTTGGGAGGTCGTTTTACCCCATGAAACAGCATGACGACGGTACACTAAAATATTCTTCTTTAGGCATCATTTGGTTGTGGCTCATTGTTTTTGCGCTGCTGCCTTTTTGCTTAGTCGCGCTTGCAAGTTTTGCCAGTCATGATGATGCGCATTTACTTTCATTTCCTTTAACCCTAGCAAATTATGCCGAATTAAATAATTCTGTTTATCTCAGAATTTTTAAACAATCATTTTATATTGCTGGCACATGCACAATGATTTGTTTACTTTTGGGTTACCCTTTTGCCTACATTATTGCACGCATACGCAGCCGCTATAAAAGCTTCCTCACTTTATTAATTGTTATTCCATTTTGGACTAGTTCTTTAATTAGAACTTACTCCATGATTACTATGTTAAAACCCAAAGGAATAATCAGTTCTATTTTAATGTGGCTAGGGATCATAGATAAACCTTTACCTCTTTTATTCACTGACACTTCTGTGATGATAGGTTTAGTTTATAATTTATTACCTTTTATGGTATTGCCTTTGTTAACCAACATTGAACGTTTAGACCATCGCTTAGTGGATGCTGCGCGTGATTTAGGTGCGAATCGATTTACCACTTTCAGAAGAGTGATTTTACCTTTGACTATGCCTGGCATAATCTCTGGTTGCATTTTAGTATTCTTGCCTGCGATGACGATATTTTATATTCCCGATTTATTAGGCGGATCTAAATCCATCTTGTTAGGTAACTTAATTCAAAACCAATTCTTAGTCGCTCAAAACTGGCCTTTAGGCTCTGCAATCAGCGTTGTCTTTACATTAATACTCGCCATTATGATTTTGATTTATTGGCGTACTATGGGTAAAAAAGACCATAGGGAATTTTTATGAAACAATTACCTTCCATTAGTTATCTCACAGCGATTTATTTATTTTTCTACATTCCAATTATCGTTTTGATAGCCTATTCATTTAATCAAGCGCAATACTCGCTGGTATGGCATGGCTTTTCTACACGTTGGTATCAAGAACTTTTTTCTGATGCTGATTTGTGGACTGCCGTTTGGCATTCATTATTCTTAGGGATGTGCGCGGCAACATCGGCCATGTGCATAGGTGGATTAACCGCTATCTGTCTCTATCGCTACAGTTTTTTTGGCAGAAAATTACTTTATGGTTTGATTTTTATTTTAATTTTATCGCCTGACATAGTCATGGGGATTTCTCTTTTAATTTTATTCAGCCTATTACAAGTGACCTTAGGATTTTGGAGTTTGTTGTTAGCCCACATCACGTTCTGCATTCCCTTTGTTGTCGTGACAGTCTATAGCCGCATCATAAGCTTTGATGAATATATATTCGAAGCAGCCAAAGATTTAGGTGCAAAAGACACGGTTATTTTAACGCGCATAATACTTCCTTTATTATGGCCCGCCCTTCTGGCTGGCTGGCTGCTGAGCTTCACACTTTCTATTGACGATGTGATTATCAGCTATTTTGTGGCAGGCCCTGATTTTGAAATTCTTCCACTCAAAATTTATTCTATGGTAAGACTAGGTGTAAAACCTGAAATCAATGCATTATGTGCTGTGACGTTCGGCTTGACTCTTTTACTTGTCATTATTTCTCAGCTCTCACTGAGGAAAAAACCATGAAAAAAATTATTCCTGCACTTTGTCTAATGCTAATTGCCCTCTCTGCAAATGCTGCAGAAAATGTCATTAATGTTTATACGTGGTCAGGAGTCATACCTGATTTTGCAATTCGTCAATTTGAAAAAGAAACTGGCATCAAAGTTAATTTCTCAACTTACGATAGCAATGAAGTCATGTATGCAAAATTAAAAGCTGACAAAAATACACAATACGATGTGATTGAACCTTCAAGCTATTACATAGACCGCATGCGCAGACAAGGCATGTTAGAAAAATTTGATAAAACCAAATTATCTAATTTCAAAAATCTTAATCCCAAATTTATTAAACAAGCTTATGACCCAGAAACAAATTACAGCTTACCTTTTATCTGGGGTATTACCGGTATATTTTTAAATAAAGATTATTATAAACCCCATTCAATTACGCGTTGGACTGATCTTTGGGATAAAAAATACGCGGATCAATTGCTTATTTTAGATGACTCACGTGAAGTGTTTTCTATGGCTCTACTAGTATTAGGCTACTCCGCCAATGACACCAATCCAGAACACATTAAGCAGGCTTATTTAAAATTAAAAGAAATTTATCCTAACGTAAAATTATTTAATAGCGCAGTGATTTCTATTTTAATCGATGAGGATGCGACCGTTGGAATGGTCTGGAATGGTGATTTATTTAAGGCAAAAAAAGAAAACTCTCAATTAGAGTTTATTTATCCAACAGATAAATTTGTGATTTGGGTAGATAACTTTGCTATTCCTAAAGGTGCTCCTCATCTTGAAAACGCCTATAAATTTTTAAATTTTATGTTGCGAGCAGATGTAGATAAAGCGGTAGCACTCGATAATAATTTTCCTACTGCTAATCTTGCCGCCCAAAAATTACTGCCTGGCAACGTAAAAAATAATCCCACTATTTATCCCTCGCCTGAAATACTGCGCAATGGTGAATTTCAAACGGATATAGGTGATGATGCCTTAAACCTTTATGAGAAATACTGGGAACAGTTAAAGATGGGAGGATAGTGCATTCCGTGTTCCTATATTAAATTTTCTCAAGGACGAGATATGATAAGTTTTTTCCGATTAGCTAGCATCATTCTAGTCTGCATTTTCGTCCCTACAGTTTTTGCAGCTGAAAATATTGTGAATGTCTACACATGGGCTGATGAAATTCCTCGTTCGATCATCACACAATTTGAAAAAGAAACCGGCATCAAAGTTAATTACTCTACGTTTGATAGCAATGAAATCATGTACTCAAAAATTCGAGCGATGAAACATACGCATTATGATTTGGTGGAACCATCTAGTTATTATATAGCACGCATGCATCATCAAAATTTTTTAGAAAAACTCGATAAAACCAAATTGCCTAATTTTAAAAATATAGATCCTGCTTTTTTAAATAAAGCTTATGACCCTCAAAATGAATATAGCATTCCATTTATTTGGGGCATTACAGGTATTTTCTTAAATAAAGCCTATTTTCCTAGCGCTAAAACTCTACAATGGAAAGATTTAAATGATAAAAAATATTTAAACCAACTCATGTTTCTAGATGACGCAAAAGAAGTTTTTTCTATTGCACTGCGCATGCTGGGATATTCCATTAATGATGAGAACCCAGATCACATACGTCTAGCCTATTTAAAATTAAAAACATTAATGCCTAATATTAAATTATTTAATAGTGACGCGATTATTTCGTTATTAATTGATGAAGATGCTGCTGCTGGCATGGCTTGGAATGGAGACTTATTTAAAGCAAGCTGTGAAAACACCAAACTACAATTCATTTATCCAAAAGATGGTTTTGAAATTTGGGTAGATAACTTTGCCATTTTGAAAAATGCGCCACATCCTGAAAATGCCTATAAATTTTTAAATTTTTTAATGCGTGCTGATGTCGCTAAAACAGCTAGCTTAAGTGTAAATTATTCGACTGCCAATTTAGCCGCAAGAAATTTAATGCCACCTGAAATTAAAAATAACTCTACACTCTATCCGTCGGCTGCTATTTTAAAAAATGGCGAATTTCAAACTGACATCGATGAAAAATCATATGCTTTGTTGGAAAAATATTGGGAACAGTTAAAAATGGGTGGCTGAGGGTAAGGGCATGCACAAGTTTTTTTGTGATCTGCTGCTATTTCGCAGTGGGCTATCCTATTTATTTTTTAAACCTCAAACAAGTTGTAGGTTGGGTTGAGTGGGGTTTTTTTTAACCCAACCAAAAAGATTTTTTTGGTTGGTTAAAAAAAACAAACCACACCAAAAAAAAAAAAAAAAAATTATTATAAAAGTTTAAAATACTAATTA
>JARLJN010000087.1 GCA_031291255.1 Gammaproteobacteria bacterium | reverse complement strand
GCAAACCCTATGTTTTTTTGGGGTATTCCGGGTAATCGTCACGGTTCTTCTGGAGGGTCTTACAGGATTGGGTGTTGCAATATGCTGATATTAATGGGAATTGCCGGGCAGGAAGGGATTATCTCCGAAACTCCTGATAAAAAAAGAAGTGACTTGTGAAATAAAGGAAATCATATCAGGGGAGAAATCAACAAGGTTCATAAAGCACCTTTACCTATTTCAAGAACAGAAATTATCTGTCTAAAAACCATTCCACAGATCCAGCCAATCATCACAAGACCAGCACCATAACCAAGATAGGTATAATCAATTATCATAGGTCATTTCCCCCACCTTCATCGTAGTAAGAATCTTCCATATGAAGATCCTTAAGAGAATCGTTCATTTTTTTTGTTGCCCAAATACCCTGTTTATAAAAGTGCTTTTTATATTCAACAGCCCGTTTTGCTTCTCTTTCCTTTGCTCTCATCCGGTTATCTGCATCAGTGAAAAAGAAAATATCTTTTAAATAATCAACAAACATCAGGATACAGCCGATAAAGACAAGTGAGGCAATAATGGTTGTGATATCAATGGTAACCCCAGGAATAAGATTGGAAGCTAAATTGGTAAAAATTCCATGTATTGCTGTATGTGGCATAAACGTATATCCTATAAATGAAGGAGGGGCCGAAGCCCCCCCAGCTTAATTACCGAACACCGAGTTTGCGGATATAGCGAAAGCCCATGAAACAAACGCCAATGCCAATCAGGGTGATCATGACGGCGACAACATCGCCCTGAAGATCAGTAAGATTGATGGCAGCAAACAAGGTGTCAATCGGTGTACCTGTACCCATTTTGAAGCTCCAAAAAGAAAAGGTTTAAAGATGAACGCAAATATTTAATGAGCGAACACCCGATAAATAACCCCGATTCCCAAAACAATGAGAGCGAGGCCCATTAAACCGGTAGTAGCAGTTAAACAATCTGTTGTAATACCGGTGAACATGGAGGACGTGATAAGTGGTGTCCAGGTCACGTTTGGACCCTCCTATTTTAATGAGTGCAAAACACATTGATCACTGTGAAAAATGTCCCACTTGCACCCAATAGAACCCCACAGAAAACGTGAAGGTATTGTGGGTTGGTTAAAATTCTCCTGGTGGTGGCCGGGCCCCACCCGCCAAGCCCGGCGGTGTACCGCCCCCCCACGGGGGGCGGGATTAAAAATCCCGGTGTTTAAAATATCACTAAAAATTGGGCTTAATCG
>JARLJN010000086.1 GCA_031291255.1 Gammaproteobacteria bacterium | reverse complement strand
TTTTTAAAGAACGTAACTGCCTAATCGTACTGCGAAAGATTCACCGCTTTTCCCTCTTTCTTCGATCTAGTTCGTCACCAGAGATGCGCATTCTACAGCTCTAGATTTTCTTGTCAACACTATTTCATAAAGTTTTTTAAATAATTTCAAAATAGCGTTTTAACCCATAATTACTCGAGCGAAACGACGTTTTCCTACTTGCAAAACAATTGTGTTTCCTGATTTTAACAACAAATTTTTATCAGAAACTCTCTCACCATCTATCTTTACTGCGCCTTGTTGCAACATGCGCAGCGCATCTGATGTACTTGCTGTTAAGCCTGCTGCTTTAATAATGTTTGCAATTAACATTCCTTCAGCACCAGCATCAAGATAAATTTCATCCAACTCTTCAGGGATCACACCTTGTTGAAATTGAGAAACAAAACTTTCATGTGCTAATTTTGCTTCATCACGATTGTGAAAACGTTCGACTATTTCTTCCGCTAACAAAAATTTTACATCGCGAGGATTTAAACCTTGTTCTGTTTCGTGTTTAAATCTTCGTATCTCAGCGATAGGACGAAAACTTAGCAGCTCAAAATATTCCCACATTGTATTATCAGATAATGACATGATCTTGCCGAAGATATCTTTTGCAGGTTCATTGATACCTATATAGTTACCTAAAGACTTAGACATTTTTTTAACACCGTCCAGCCCCACTAATAATGGCATCATAATAACAGTCTGTGGTTTTTGATTATGATGCTTTTGTAATTCACGACCCATAAGCAAATTAAATTTTTGATCTGTTCCGCCTAACTCTACATCAGCATGCATAGCAACCGAGTCATACCCCATTAATAAAGGATAAAGAAACTCATGAATTGCAATTGCATGGCCGCCTGTATACCGTTTATGAAAATCATCTCGTTCCAGCATACGCGCTACTGTATAGGTAGATGCTAATTTAATCATATCCACAGTAGTCAACTTATCTAGCCAAGTTGAATTGAAAGTAATTTTTGTTTTATCCGGATCCAATACTTTAAATACTTGCTGTCTGTAAGTGTTTGCATTTTCTGCGACTTGCTCACGTGTTAAAGGCGGCCGCGTTTCATTCTTACCAGAAGGATCACCTATCATGCCCGTAAAATCACCGATTAAAAACGTGACCTCATGACCTAAATCTTGAAACTGCCGCATTTTATTCAATAAAACAGTGTGCCCTAAATGAAGGTCAGGCGCTGTCGGATCAAATCCTGCCTTAACACACAAAGGCTTGCCTGTACTTAAACGAACAAGAAGTTCTTCTTCTAAAAGAATTTCCTGTGTGCCGCGGCGAATTATTTCTAAAGCTGATTCTATTGAGGACATAGTGTTCCAGAGATAAAAAGAAATTATTTAATTAAGTCTAGGGCTAACCGGTTCTAATTCAGAGCTTGTCTCTTTATTCTGAAGCTTAAAAAAACCATTAGTATTGTAATATTCAGTTACTCTATGCGACAAATCTTCATGCAAAGGATCCTCATGAAACTCTTTTCTCGCATCCGCAAATCTTTTTTCAGACAGCTCATAATCATGTTGAGCAGCATATAATCCATCTAATGCTTTATCTAAATGTTGTTTTGCAGCATTTAAATCACTAAATGCTGATAAAAATTCATTATCAATGCTCAAATGCTTTTGCCATGCTAGTATCATCTCTTCGCTACTTTCATAATCTTTCAATAGCGTCAACTCAGCTTTAATAGCTTCGTCATGTTTGAGATCATCTTCCTTGTCTTGCTCAAGCATTTTTAAAATATTTTCTTGCTCTGCTTCATATGCAGCTTGTTCTTGCTCTTGCAATTCTTCAGGATAATTTTGCTCTTCGATTATCACTGGCTCACTGATGAACAATTTAGGTGGGTTATTTTTTGCTAATCTATCCATAGAGTCTTGAATTAAGGCTTCACGTCTGTGCTTTCTTGTCATAGACATTTTCTATTCCCTCGAATTTTTATTTGTTCGCAAGTAAGAGAAAATACTGACATGACTGAAATAAGTAAAGATTTTTTTATTACACGTGTCCAAACTGTGCAGCTAGCCCAACCCAGCGCTTAATCAAATCCGCAATGACTTCACTGTAATGATTTATTAAAATCTCAGCAGCATCCGCCACATCAGGCAACAATTCTTCATCACGCAATAAATCAGCAATACGCAAAGAAAAATCGCCTGTTTGACGAACCCCCAACACTTCTCCAGGGCCGCGTATTTCTAAATCACGTTGCGCTATTTTAAATCCGTCTGTTGTTTCGCGTATTGCACTTAAACGTTGTTTAGCAAGCGATGAAAGTGGATGCTGATAAAGCAACACACAATGACTCGCAACTGCTCCACGACCCACACGCCCGCGAAGCTGATGTAATTGTGCAAGACCTAAACGTTCAGCATTTTCTATCACCATCAAACTCGCGTTAGGAACATCCACCCCCACTTCAATTACTGTTGTGGCGATTAATAAATGTATGTCGCCTTTTTTAAAAGCGGCCATCACTTGTTCTTTTTCTTGAGGTTTTAAGCGGCCATGTATTAATGCTAATTTTAATTCTGGAAAAGTTTGTTGTAATTCAAGCGCAGTATTTTCAGCGGCTTGGCATTGCAACACATCTGATTCTTCAATCAACGTGCAAACCCAATACACTTGCCTGCCAGAAGCACAAGCTTCACGTATACGCAAAGTCACTTCATTACGACGCACATTAGAAACAACAGTTGTCGTCACGGGAGTACGCCCTGGTGGAAGCTCATCAATAACCGAGCAATCCAAATCAGCATATGCACTCATTGCTAATGTTCTAGGAATAGGCGTTGCAGTCATGATTAATTGATGCGGATAACAATTATTATGAAATCCTTTCTCACGCAGCTGTGCTCTTTGTTGCACACCAAATCTATGTTGCTCATCAACGACTATCAATGCGAGATTAGCAAACTCTACACTTTTTTGAAAAATAGCATGTGTTCCCAAAATGATTTTAATTTTATTCTCTGCAATCTCAGCTAAATTTTTTCTACGCTCCGCAACTTTCATTTGCCCAGTTAACAATGCAACCTCTATGCCCAAAGGTTCAAACCAACTTTTAAATGTTTGAAAATGTTGTTCTGCTAGTAGTTCTGTAGGAGCGAGCACTGCACACTGAAAATTGTTTTCCACTGCTTGCAGCATAGCTAACGCTGCTACGACTGTTTTTCCTGAGCCTACATCGCCTTGTACTAAACGCAGCATGGGATGAGATCGCTGCAAATCTACATTAATTTCTTCAACTACACGTTGTTGAGCTTTTGTTAATTGAAACGAAAGATTCTTCAAAAACGTCTGAGTGAGCGCTACACTTTTTTTCAGTGGAAATGCAGTTTGCGCTTGAAATGTATTTTTTAAACTTAATAAACTCAATCTATGTGCTAATAATTCTTCGAAGACTAAACGTTTTTGAGCAACATGCTGCTTATCCATTAATATTTCTATGGATGCATCAGAAGAAGGTCTATGCACAAAACAAAGTGCTTCTGATAAAGATGGGAATGAAAATTTTTGCAACAATTTGCTAGGTAAAATTTCTTTTAGCAATCCGCCTTGTTTTAATAGACTGAGAGCTTGATCGGTGAGCTTCCTGAACGTAGTTTGACTCAACCCGTCTGTGCTTGGATAAATAGGTGTAAGATTTTCTTCTGTCTTTAATAGTTCATCCGTATTAGCAATACTGTATTCAGGATGTATCATTTCCAAACCTAAAGAACCCCTGCGTACTTCACCAAAGCATCTTACACGCAAACCTGCTTGTAAACTTTGTCGTTGATGTGCATTTGCATAAAAGAATCGTAGCCCTATGCGACCTGAATGATCGCGTAATTGACAAAGTATGCGCGTACGTCCGCCTTTAGGTAAACTCACATTTTCTATTACGCCTTCAATGACAGCATGATCCCCAGGCGTTAAGCTTTGAATAGGATAAACTCGAGTACGATCTTGATAGCGTAAAGGTAAATGAAATAATAAATCTTGGACGAAGTGAATCTCTAAGCGTGACAAGCGCTCTGCTAATTGAGGGCCTACCCCTTTCAGATATCGACAAGGCAATAAGCTTAAGTCTTTTATTTGTGTTGTTAACATCATTTTTTAAACGTTGGTTTGATTATCCTAACGCGGATTCGGCAAAAAGCGCCTTAATCCGCGCTACGATTACAGATGTATACTAATAGAGATACCTCATCACTCCCTACCCCTAACTCTCACTAACATCTTTCTCATTTGACAAAAAAATACTTTGTAGTAAAGTGCATGCCTATGCCGGGGTGGTGGAATTGGTAGACACGCAAGCTTCAGGTGTTTGTGGGGGTAACCCCGTGGAGGTTCAAGTCCTCTCCTCGGTACATTTCAGCAGTTCATCCTGTACAGCAAATGGATGTCTCAGCACTATTGTTTCGGTTCGCTCAGGACCAGTTGACACCATATCAATTGGAACACCTGCAAGCTCTTCTATGCGTAGTAAATATTTTTTCGCATTCTCAGGCAACTCTGCAAATGTTTTGATTGCTATAGTCGATGTTTTCCAACCTGGCAAATCCTCATAAACTGGAACACAAGCAGCAAGATCAGTTGCTTCGGTAGGCAATATCGTTATTTCTTTCCCGTTCAGCATATAGGATGTGCATATACGTACAACAGGCAAATCATCTAGCACGTCTAACTTAGTCATGCACAAACCAGAAAAACTATTTAACTGAATTGAACGTTTCAGAATAACCATATCCATCCAACCACAACGACGTGGGCGGCCAGTGACAGAACCAAATTCATGACCGCGTTCTGCTAAATATTTTCCTACGTCATCTTGTAATTCTGTTGGAAAAGGACCAGAGCCTACTCGTGTTGTGTAGGCTTTTGTGATTCCTAAAATATATTCTAAAAATCGCGGACCGAAACCGGTTCCCACACTGGCTGCGCCCGCCACAGTATTCGATGATGTCACGAAAGGATAGGTGCCATGATCTACATCCAACAAAGTTCCTTGTGCGCCTTCAAATAAAATATTTTTACCCTGCAAACGATATTCTGTGAGTAGTGCAGAAACATCTGCTTTCATAGGTTTTAATTGTTCTGCATAAGCCAAAGCGTCTTCTAATGTTTTATTGTAATCGACTGGTGCTTCATGATGATAATGTTCTAACACAAAATTGTGATATTCCATCACGTCTTTTAATTTTTCTGCAAAACGTTTTTTATCAAACAAATCACCAAAACGTAAAGCACGTCTTGCAACTTTATCTTCGTATGCTGGACCTATGCCGCGACCTGTAGTACCAATCGCCGCTTTACCTCGAGCTTTTTCACGCGCCTGATCTAACGCAACATGATAAGGCAAAATTAAAGTACAGGCTTCGCTAATGCGTAAACGGTCTTTAACAGAAACACCGCGCTGCTCTAATTCACCAATTTCTTGCAACAAAGCAGAAGGTGATAACACTACGCCATTACCTATGATGCATTGAACATGCGGATGTAAGATACCCGACGGTATAAGGCGTAAAACTGTTTTTTTACCGTCTATGACTAAGGTATGTCCTGCATTGTGTCCACCTTGGAATCGCGCAACAACAGAAGCTTGCTCCATTAAGAGGTCAACAATTTTACCTTTACCTTCGTCGCCCCACTGACTTCCTAATATAACGATATTTTTACCCATGAATAATTTCCGTCTTAATGAATCAAATACAACAATGCAAGTCCAAACAGCATACTGACCAAACCAAATACCCGCAAATTCTTGTCTGGCTGAATAATCATTTGCTGCATCATACGCCGCCAAAATCGCGGTGATAAAAATGGAAGTATGCCTTCAAAAATCAACATCAAAGCAATACCTACAAAAAACAATTGCGACATCTTATTATCTTTTCCCTGCAGGTGTTGTTTCACTCTGTGCATTTGCATGGTGAAAATAATTAAAAAACTGACCTTCAGGTTTTATAACCAACACATCACTCTTACTATGAAAGCTTTTGGTATACGCTTCTAAACTTCTATACAAAGAATAAAATTTAGGATCCGCAGTGTAAGCACGCGCAAAAATACCTGCTGCTTCTTGATCGCCCTGCGCTCTTGCATTTGCTGCTTTCAATAAAGCTTCTGCTTTTATAACAGTGGCTTTCTGATCAGCTAACGCTTTTATTTCTTCTGATTTTTCCATACCCGTTGCACGTTTAGCTTCAGCAAATTGTTTACGTTCTGTTGCCATACGTTTAAATACAGAATCCATGACATCTTTAGGCATAGTGATTTGTTGAATCTGCACATCTATCACACTGATACCTTGATCTTGACCTATGTGATCCGCTTGCTCTTTAATTGCAGCAATCATGCTAGTGCGATCTGCAGAAATAGCTTGATCACTGGTGTGACGACCATACTCTGCACGCACCACATCGTTGATGCGTTGTTCTAATAAATTTTCAGCCCAAGAAACACTGCCGCCTGTGCTCGTATAAAACTTAGGTAAATTATTTATGCGCCATTTTGCAAAGTAATCGACGACTAAATAGGTTTGCTCTTTAGTGACTACCATTAAAGGTTGTGAAGATGACGTTGCGAGTTGTTGTACGCGCGTATCAAATACACGAACTTTATCAATAAAAGGTGTTTTAAAATGTAATCCGGGCTGTACAACCAAAGGTGCGCCATCTACATTGACAATTCTTCCCAGTTGTAAAATCAAAGCACTTTCACCTTCGTTAACGGTAAAAACACTCAGAGTCAGTAACAACAATACAACTAAAACACCTATGCCTATAAATTTAATGTGAGCCATCATTCGTCTCCGTGCTAACAGTTGATTGATCTTGTGCAGCATTAATAGGAGCAGAAAGATTCGAATAAGGTGTAGGCGTATTATTCACAGCTTGCTGAGTAATATCTTCAGCTTTAACTGATTGCACTAACTTATCTATAGGTAAATAAAGCATATTATTACTGCCATTCACATCAACAAGAATTTTACTCGTATTTTCAAAAACAGTCTGCATGGTTTCTATATACATACGTTCACGCGTTAAATCTGGAGACGTTTTATAAACACTGAGTAAGGCTTGATATTTTGCAATTTCAGCTTGAGCACCTAATACCACTTGTTGTTGATAGGCATTTGCATCTGCCAATATTCTTGCAGCAACACCTTGCGCTAACGGCACAACTTTACTTGCATACGCTTGAGCTTGTTGTATATAAGTCGCTTTTTCTTGATCCGCTCTATTCACATCGTTAAATGCAGCTCTCACTTGATCAGGCGCTTGTACCTTACGTAGTGTCACTGCCACGACTTCTAAACCAGCGTTATACGTTTGCAATACATGCTTAATTTTTTCTAACACACCTAAGCTCAGTGATTCACGACCCGTTGTGAGCACTTCATCCAATTTCATTTTACCAATCACATCAGACAGTGCGCCTGCAGCAACTTGTTGTATGGTGTCATCTGGATTCACAACATTAAATAAATACGCACGAGGATCAGCAATTCGATATTGAACAGTTAACTCTACGTTGACAACATTCTTTGATCTATCTGCACCAGACTTATCGAGTGGGACGACTGGCACATTTTTCTCAACCACCGCATAAGGGTTAGGCAAATCACCTTGCTCTGAGGATTTTGTGAGAAAATCATTTTGTAAAGAAAATGAATAAATTTTTCTGACGTCAACCAAATACTTGGTATCGATAAATCTAGCCATCCAATGCAGCCCAGGATTAACTGTGTCTGAATATTTACCTAACCGTAAAATGACACCTTGCTCTGCAGGATTCACAATAAAAAAGCCAGCCAGTACCCATATCGCTAATATGACAGCCAAGATGACGCCCAAACCCCAGCTATATCCCTGACTAAAAACGGGCGGAAGAGTGCCTGGCAACTTAGGACCGGATTTAAATAGCGTCTGCAATTTTTGTATAAATTGCTTTATGAGTTTATCTAAATCAGGTGGTTGTTGATTATTTTTGTTGCCGCCCCAGGGATCAGGATTTTTACCGCTACCGCCGGGTTCATTCCAAGCCATACGTACTCCGCTATATTTTAGAGTAAAGAAATCGATTCTAGTGGGCAATGCCCCCAGACGCAACTACTCAAGAAACTCGCTGAAAAACTTTTCCAGATCCGCAGGCGATAGTCGTACAATAATACGGCAATTCCCCGTCTCATCTATAGTCTCAGAGATGACCGCTTTTTTTCCATAGAGAACGGCGCGTAATCTAGCGTCTTTGGGCTGTAACACCAGGGTTTTTTGAACTAAATCTTGGCCTAGTATGTGAGAAACACAGGCTTTTAGTTCATCTAAACCTTGTTTTTTATGGGCTGAAACCCACACACGAGTGATATTTTCACCTTGTATGGTTTCAACATGTGGAGATAAATGAGGACATAAATCAATTTTATTGAATACAATAATCTGTGGGATTTCACCAGCCCCTATACTTTCTAACACTTCATTCACTTCAGAAATATTCTCTTGCATGCGGCTGTCATGCACATCGACTACATGAATTAAAAGATTAGCAGCGCACACTTCTTCTAAGGTAGCGCGAAAAGCATCCACTAAATCGTGAGGCAAATGGCGTATAAAACCAACTGTGTCAGCTAAAATGACAGAACCTAAATCAGGCACTTCCAGCTTTCTGAGAGTAGGATCCAGTGTTGCAAATAATTGATTAGCCGCAAAAACGTCTGTGCCGCAGAGACTGTTGAATAATGTAGATTTACCTGCGTTGGTATAACCTACTATGGCAACCGTTGGAATAACCGCCTTCTGCCGCGCGCGTCGACTTAAATCACGCTGCTTACGTACTTTGATGATACGTTGTGAAATTAATTTGATGCGACCACGTATCAAACGTCTATCGGTTTCTAATTGAGTTTCACCCGGACCGCGCAAGCCTATGCCGCCGCCTTGTCTTTCTAAGTGTGTCCAACCCCTAACCAATCGTGTGGCCATATGCTTTAACAAAGCTAATTCAACTTGAAGCTTGCCTTCAAAGCTGCGCGCACGTTGAGCAAAGATATCTAAAATTAAACCGGTACGATCTAAGACTCGGCATTCTAAAAAACGTTCAAGATTGCGTTCTTGCGCAGGAGCAAGTTGATGATTAAATAAGACTAATTCAGCATTGTGTGCTTTAACATATTCTCGTATTTCTTCAGCTTTACCTGTACCTATAAAATATTTAGGCTCGGGTGCGTGACGGGTGCCAGTCACGACACCGACTATGTTTGCACCCGCAGAACGCGCCAATTCTTCAAACTCAGCCTGATCTTCTTGCATACCCTCATCGGGAAAATCTATATGCACTAAAACAGCTTGCTCACCACCTTTAGGACGATCAATCAACAGACTACTCCCAAGATGTTATTCTCTTTATCCATTATCACTCGGTGTTTCAACAGGATTCACTCGCTCTACATGATTATTATTATATTCCAAGGGTGAAGCCACGTTGCGCGCGGGTACTACAGTTGAAATTGCATGTTTATAAACCATTTGGCTAACTGTATTTTTTAAAAGAACGACGAATTGATCAAACGATTCGATTAAACCCTGAAGCTTAATACCATTTACTAAATAAATTGAAACTGGAACCTTTTCTTTACGTAAAGTGTTTAAGAAAGGATCTTGTAATGAGGGCCCTTTTGTCATGATTTATTCTCCATTTTATTAATTCTATCAATATTATAGTTGTGTTGAGCAAATTTTTGAGAATATCGAATATACCCGTATCGCGCAAGAAAATCCTCTTTTTACTGCAATTAATGTTATAATAAAAAAACCATATTAAATCCACGTACAACAGACCTTATGACACGACAAAATCAACCTACAAAAACATGCATAGCCTGTGGTTTGACCAAGCCTCTAACGAACTTTTTACAGATCAGCGGACCTCAGGGCAACAGCTACGGAAACATCTGCGCCACCTGCAGAGGAAGCGGCTTGGGCAAAAAAATCGTCCTTCCTCAAACTGAAGACGAGCATAGTTCAAGCTCAGCTGGGCTCAAAATTGATGCAAAAGCTAAACAGTTTATAGACAAAGAAATAAAACGAAAAGCGCAAGAGAAAGAAGAAAAAGAAGAAAAAGAAACAAAAAAACGCGAGCACATCGTTGAAAATGAAATTAACAAAATTGACAGTCACGCAAAAGATGAGAGACGCCATCGCGAAGAATATCTAGAGCAGCAAGCTGCTCCCAGTGAAAAAGACGCAGTCGTTGCGCCTACTTCAAAAAAACTCATAGATAAAGTCAATATTAAAAAACGAGTTGAGGCTCAGCAACAGCAAACGCTGGAAACGTCAATTGCAGAAGAAAAAATCACTAAATCGAATGACTTTACCAATGTTTATTTAGACCCCGCGACTGCCGGAGAAATCAAATATACCAGCGCCGAATTTTTGAAAGTGAGAGCATGGTTAGGCGGTGCGGCACCGATTAACAGAACACTGTTAGGTCAAAACAAACCTGCTCTTACCACCCACCAAATGACTCCTGACCCTGAGGCTACGCCTGTAGAGCCACCAAAGCCAGTTGAAAAATTCACCTTGTCTACACTAAACACGTTTAATAAAGCTCAACAAAAGGCAAATGCTACGGGGCCTAAAACCTTAGTAGAACAGATTAAAGAAACTTGGCAACCTGTTCCTCCTAATAAAACTCGCGGACGTTGATCTCATCTAGCTAACCAGATAAGCAACGCCGCTGCACGCGCAACTATCCTTTTAAATTCCGTAAATTTACTGATTCAGTCTTGCTTACAGATAGATATAATAGGTTATCGATGAATTTTCTCACTGCAGGAGGCAACCTATTTAATTTATTTTTTTTTAGCAAGGTACTCGTATGTCTACAACAAGAAATGCGACATCATCGCCTGAGCGGTATGAAGTTACCGTTGATGTTCAAGCACAACAGATTAACTCAAAAAATAAATTCACCTCATTAAAAAGATCTGCTTTGGCAAATCAATATAAAATCAATTTAACACCTGATTTATTTTGTGTTGTCAGCCTTAACGTCACAAAAGACGGAATGTCTTTATCCTCTGTAGAAGAAAATCAATTTTGGCAAAACTTAACGATATCTATAGAAGTAAACCCTCTAGATAAACTAGAAAATAGTCATCATTTTTCAATTGCAGGACCTACATCTCCTCAAGATGAATTTATCAATCGCATATGTTTAGTGAATAACTTTATCGAACAACAAATACCTAAAATCGAAGCATCCAAAGCGAACACGACAACTCATGATGTTATGCAACAAATTGATGCACTCATCAATCCAACGCTTAAAAAATTAAAAGTAGGATTTGTTAAGACTAGAGGCAGTTTAGTTTTTTTAGATGCAGTGTTAAGTCAACAAGTGCATCAAGATACTCTTACTCATGCTATCAATAATCGCAGCAACCTGTTGTCATCTTTAAAAAATGCCAGTGGAAAAAATGCTGTAAATTTCGAAATTTTTAAAAATAGCTATAATGCAAACACTGAGATCATAAAATCCCTAAAATGTGTGGAGATTTCTTCTGCATTTCCGGTGCTTTCCTTGCTAGAAAAAAACATAGGGAGAGCTACACGCGTTATAGGCGGAGTCAGTAGTTTACAACGCTTTCGATCCAAGAGAATAAGAGAAAATTACTTTACGCTAGCAGCGGACATGACTTATGCAGCCACTAATACCTATGGAAAATATGTATTTTATAACGAATTAATCAATCCCGCGCTAAAACTTGCTATTCCGAATGTTGTTATGTTCACCACAGGCGTTGAACTGCCATACATTGCAGCTGAGCTACTTATTTTTGGCACAAAAATTATTTTACCTGAATTGACTATTGGAGCTTGGGAGTGGATTAAAGCAAATTGCATCAATCCCAATCATCTTAGTCCTGCTCAAATTCAAGAATTGCGTGCTCGGTTTCCAAAATACAGCCCTCAACATTTAACTCATTCAAACATACATCTTCGTATTAGACAGATTGACTTACAGCCTAATCCGATCGTTGAATTACCCACCATATCAACTCATATAAATCATGACGCAATAAAAGAGACCGCCGCAAATGTTTTAAATGACCAGTTTAAAACAACAGCTCCTAAAAATGATGTTGAAACAAAAAAAACTATTTTTAAAAATCCAATAGAGTCATGTGAATCTTCATCTAATCATTTTTTAACTCAGCCTGTAATACCTAATCCATCATCCACATCAGATGGTTTTATTTCTCATTTTGGATTTGAAAATGGAAATATGACTTATACTGGTTCGTTAGGAAAAAATACTGAAGCTAAGATATCTGCAGATGTGATTGGTCTTGTTCGAATGGCAATCTCTGGGATTAAAAAATTGACCCGCTCAGAGGCGCAAAAAGCAGCACAAAAAGTCGATGATAATCTAGCAATATATGTAAAACGTCCCAGCATGCACAATACTAAAGTCATGTTGAAGTTAATTAAAAAAAGCGCAAAATTAAATTTTGATGACAAACAACATCAAGATAAACTAAAACTACTCTCTTTCTGCATAAATGAAAAAGATATCAATGGGTTATCTGCATTTGTCGATAATAATGCTTATGAAATTAATCGCATTGTTGATACATATAATCAAAAACAAAATCAATTAAAAGTAGAGAATGAGTGGAAAACAATTTACATTCCTACTGAACAAGATTATACAGTACATGAGCAATCTAAAGCTGTTAATGATGTTATAGAAAAAGAAAAATTAAATTCTGCAGCAGAATCTGTATCGATGTACTTAGAAAAAATAAATGATCCTCTTGATGCATTTTCTTATATTAAAAATCACTTAAAAAATAATCCGACTAACGAAGAGGCTTGGAATGCTGCTGAAGACATATGCACTAAGACAAATAATCTTGAGCTATTAAATGAGCTCTATCTAGAGCATACAAATGACTATGAGCTTGCAACAGAAAAAAGTCATCAGATAACTCAACAGCTGAACTATCGAAGCATCAATCAATTATGTAACGGAATTTCAGCTGCAACATCACTTATACAGCTTTTTGCTAACATACAAGCTCGTGGGTTAAATGAAAAAAATAGTGGGTGGAATCGAAGTATAACTACTATTAATGTTGCAGCTCCACTTGTACAGCATGGCCTGCTTCCTTATCTGCGACATAGAGCACATCCAAAATTGCATCCTAACAAGATTAATGCGAAACAATTAAGTACCACTGGCGGGATAGCTGCAAGCATGGCATTGCTGAATTATGCGCAAGAACGTAACTTCATGTGGCTAGGTAATGACAGAGTGAGAAACATAACGAATACAGGCCTAGAAGCAACTTTTTTAGCGACTGATACATGGAGTCTGTTTGGTCCTGAAATTAACAATGAATCTATAGAAAAGTTATCAAACTTATTGAGTCATCCTAATGAACTTAACGCCAACATTACATCATTTTTTTCTAACACACATCCCAGTGATATTGCATCTACACTGGCAGACAACCCGCTTGATGTCATGTCTGCATGTGGCATAGGTCTACATGCGTATGAATTTGGTTGTCGTGTAAGTGGTTACCAATTACCTGAAAATACGACGTTTCATGTCAGCAAAAATTTCCTGACTATCGCACCTCCTGTCATTAAGGGAACAGGTGCAATTCTATCGGGTTGCGGATCATCATGGGTATTAATTGGCGGGAAAATATATGCCATTGCTGCCGGCAGTCTTACCGGTTTTGGCGTTGTTGTCGTTGTCGGTGTTGCAGGGACTTATTTAGTCTATCAAGGTGGTAAATTAATACATCAAAAAACAACAGTGCAAGGGAAAACCAATAATATTTCTTATAATGCTGCTGATTTAGCAAAACAAAACAGTCTTAAACAGGCACTGCTAAAATTAGATGAAATCCCTGAACATAATCGCACTCCTGCTATAAAATCTCAGCGCAGTGATTATCAATGTCGATTATTTTTTGATGACAATAACCCTTTAGCTGTCGTGACAGAAGCCACTACCCAGCTCAATCAACGTGAAAGTTTAGATAAAAGAACTGTAAAAACATTTTTAGATTATCGGTTTTCTGCTTCTGCATCATTAAAAGAAAATGAATTACGAGACATAAAAGAACTTTATCAAGACTATGTTGATCTTAAGAGTCATACAGAAAGCAGTGATACAGATATAAAACGCTACAGCGATCAAATGGAAGTCATTCTTTTAAAACTCCATCACCAAAATGACACTAAACAGTTTTTTGCGAATCTTATTAAAGATAAACCTAATGATATTGAAGCACGACTTTTCTTATTACATCTTGCAAGAATAGAAGGTGATTATAAAAAGGCAGAAGACGTTGCTAATCAAGCAGAAACGCTTGCTGAAAAAATTTGCCTATCACATCCTGAGAACTCACGCGATTTTAAAGCCGCAAATAACCTACGTGAAAAAGCCAAAGAAAAACACGCAACCATACGTGAAGATATTAAAACTCTCTGGGCATCGTCAGCAGGTCTAGCTGTTGGAAAAACAACAGGAGAAGCTGTAGGGCAAGCTATTTGTTTAGGAGCAAAACTTATTTCAGCATCTGTGACTAACCATGAAGCTGAGATTGAATGCAAATTTCCATTTTGGCAAAAAACTGGATCTTACTCACGCAAAGCAACAGAAGCACGCACTAACACACGTGCTGCACGATATACACATTATTAACAACTCATTATTGGACTTTACAAAATGAATACTCGAGAAATGATAGCATCCCTATTTTCTTCAACCGCAAGAACAATCTCTAATCCACAATTTCAAGCAAATGTAACTAATGCGTCTGTTGTAGCAGCGGCTACATACATTACTAGTTCAGCACTGAGCTCGGGTCACACTGCCATCGCTCACCAACTATCTGGTAATCCCGTTGATATACATGCTGTTAATGTCGCCCATGATCAAGGTTCAATTTTCTTAAATAACAATCAACACAAGGAAGCAGCAGAAAGCTTCAAAAAGGCGAAAGTAGGATTTGAAAATAAATTAATGCATCTTGCAAACTCGAATGAGGAATTAAAAAATCGTTATTACAGAATTTGTTATAATGAAGCATTTGCAACTGTTTGTAATGGTCAACTCGATGCTGCCTTGACTGCAATAACACTCTTAGAAAATAAGTTACTTCAATGGGATATTGCTATAGATGCAGATTTATTCCATTTAAAAGCGATTATTTATTTGAAACAAGAAAACTATCAGCAGGCAAATGAAACATTTACTCTTTCCTTAACACTAGCTGAAAATCCCGATATCACTTTATTACAAAAATTTGCTGAAATTAATTTACTTGATAAAAATAACGAAGTTTATCGTCAAGGCATGCAGTATATACTGAACTCTAATTTATTTAATCTTGATAAAATACATCCTATCATTTTTGAAATTAATCTTGCTATCATCAAAATGATGTTCGAACTCGGTGATTATGATACTTGTTATAAAAATCTAGATGCGTTAGAAAGACAAAGCACTCAAGTAGCATTACGTTTCGTCGATAAAAAACGAATCTATGAATTCGCCATAACCGTGCTAACAAAATTACAAAATAAAAATTCAGAGCAGGAGTGTATGCAACACACAGCCTTAGGACAGAGTGACTCTAGTTCTACCGCCTTAGACATTAAGCTCATTGATGTCTATAAAAACAAATTAAGCATAGAGAAAAAAGCATACGACAGACAAAACACACATACACCTGAGCCAACACACACTCGACGGAACAAACATAGTTTCTTTACTAAAACTAATCTTGCTTTATTGGGCGCAGGCAGTCTTTTACTCGCAGCTGCAACAACGGTAACAGCCGTGGCATTTAAATCGCCATCAAAATCTTCAAGGTCCAGCATCTAAGTTACGCAGATTTATTATGTTGGGTTTATTGATCTCTATATCAATAAACCCTTAATATTATCTTAATAATTTTATTTTATATTCTATAGGAGTAAGCTGAATAATAAAAATATAAAAGGATGTTGCAATGCTAACTAAAGTTGCAGTCAGTGACGACAGAAAAATCAAATCTAATACTCTCTATATCTTCTTTATTAATGAAGAGTTAGATTTCCGTTCTAAAAAATTAATCAACTCCAATGATAATGATATGAAACGCCTATGCCTTGCGCTTCAAGAAGCCAGAGTCACTTCAGGATCAGCCTATGTACACGAATATCATCTATATCATGAAAATAATATTCAGATTATAGTCAAATCGGGTGATGGAATTAAAATTATAGACTCCTCTATCCCGTTAATATCTTACGCTGACATAGCCTTACTTAATGTTAAATACGACCAAGCTAGCTCCAACCCATCTCAATTCGTTCCATATGATACTTCTATACTTGCAATGGCAAGAGCAGACAACTTAGCTAAAAAATATAATCCTAAAAAAGGGACTCATTCATTTTCACTTATACTGCCAACATTGGATAATACCCATCATTTTAATTTCGAAAATGAAAAAAATTATATTATTAATACTGCCAATTTACAAAAAGAATGCGTTAATCACGACATTAAGGAACTTAATAAACTTACTCAAGAACTCGATTTTTTAAAAAGTGATTACACCCAAAGAAAAGCCGTTAAACTATCTAACAAAACAAATCAAGAGTGGGATCATCTCATAGTTAAACTAGATAATATAAAAAAAACCATCACTGAACGTCATGAAAGACTTAACGCCATTGAGAGCGGGCTAGATATACATACGTTATCAGCCCATGAGTGTGCCAAGTTAATCAAAGCATCACTAGACAACTCCTCTGATTCTGCAAAAGCTAAAATTATCTGTGCCTTGCAATACACAGCATTGGAGTACTTTAAGTACTTACTTTGCAACTACAAAAAGAAACCTATAGAATTAAAAAACAATTTTTATAGGTTTTTTTCTGGCTTAGCTGAAATTGATGTTACTGAAGCCAACACAAATAATTACAAGATCAAATTCAAAAATATCAGCTCATCGGTAGACATTCTTTCGTTTGTGCAACATATTATTAATACATGTTATAACTACACAGGCTACATTTGGTATGATAAAACATCATTATTATTAACAAAAAACCTCAACTCTATAATACATGCTGATTTGTTTTATTCTGTACTTGATAAAAATGGTGTTATAACATCTCTTAAAATAAATCAAGGCACTACATTAATCGATACACTAGCCGCCATTAAACCGTATAATGATCAGCTCTTAACGATTAAAAAAGCTATACGTTACAATGCTATCAAAATCAATGATGAACATAGTACGTTAGTATCTGAATTGGATTTCGATATAAACAATATCAAGAAAGATGCTGAGTATATTCAATCTGCAGAAATTCTCATACAAAATGATATTTCGTTAAAATCACAAAAAATCGACGATGACTTACGTATCATAAAAAACAATCTTTTGATTTATGAAGCTCAAATAGACTCTCTTAAAACAACTCTCAATACTGAAAAATGTATTAATGAAAATCTAGGCATAACAAACATACATACAAATGACGTGTTACATACTACTGTAACTGCATATAAATCTATTTCTGACACCATTAATAATGAAATCTCAATTTGTTCTCATATAAAAATCGGTAGCAAATCCAATGAAGCAATTGATACAGCCGTATCTTGTGTTGAAGATTTAAAACAGGAATGGTCTCAGAAAAAAATGGAGATTAAAAAATTAAAACAAGATATATCGATGGAGATAACGTCTTGTAAAATAGTGAGAGAAACAGAGCTCAATAATAGAGCCGCACGTATACAACAAGAGCAAGCATCACAAGTCATAAAGACCGTAGAACTCATAAAATCAGCTATACTGAACAAATTGAATTTTTGGAATAATCAGGTCAACTATGGAGGTGGTGCCTTTATCGTTAATAATAACACTCAATATAAAGTGCCCTACGGAATTGCAAAAATGGCTGAAGCCTGTAGAGAAACAAATAATGCTGATGTCCTTTTTACATCATTTAAAAATATTGCAGATCAAGCGACTAACAGAAGTGAGTCACGTTATTGTTTCTTCAAGGTGAGATCCGCAAACACAGCGAAATTTTATCACATTATTAATAGTCTTAATAAGTCCACGCTCACTGACAATGAAGTCGTTAAGCGACTAAATCAATTAAAAATGTAATTTAAAAAGTTAAATAAAAGACGATGCAGGAGGTGTTTTTCTTATTAACCCTTTTTCTTCATCAAATTCATATTCTTGAGCGTTATGCGTAAAGCTCACTAATTTTGCAATATTAAGTGCCCCCTCACGCACTTTCAACACAGGATTCCCCATCGCATCTTTAGGTGCTGAGTCGCCGCTTTGCAAAATATCTTTTTGTTTAATGGTCACACTTAAATAAGCATGTTGGACAGGATTGGCTTTTGATTTTGTAAGAGATTCAATATGCGCTTTTTCACCGTAGATAGGACGATTCACACTGTATTCATAAAATAATTTTGGTGTAAACATACCACGCCAGCTTTGCAACACTAAACCTTGCGCATTAAATAAATAGACATAAACAGTCACTTCGTCTTCTGCTATACCGCCAAGATTTTGATTGGAGGCAACGGTTTTCACTTCTTGCTGACTTTCTAAATCAGCCAACAACGCATTGAAACGATCACGAATAAATTTGAATTTATCACCTATTACATATTTTTCGCGGCGCTCGTTATCTAATCGGATTGCATCACGTATCCACGTAATTAATTGAACATGTTTTTCATTATCACTGCCTGCGGAGAGGACGTCTTCCATGGTATGTATGAGTTCTTGCGCTAATGCTCCCGTTTCACTTAGGTAGGCAACCGACTTATTCGGGCCCCCATTTTGAGGTGGAGCGGCATTTTCCAAACCTACGGCCAACGCACTAGCCTGCTTAGCGATTTCTCGCACAGTTTGCTGACTTATTGATTTTAAAGAGTTAATATCAACTGACATATCAACTAACCCCTCTATCACATTTGTTATGCATCATATTTGAACACATTTATATTGATCTGTTACATATAAGCATAGCATTTATTCGATTAAAAAGCCTGTTTGACGCCACGCCTCATAAACGACCACAGCCACCGCATTAGACAGATTTAAACTTCTAGAATGAGGCATCATAGGGATACGAATGATTTGGTCATCACCTATCTCAGCCAGCAGCTCTTTGGGCAAACCGCGCGTCTCGGGTCCAAACAAAAAAACATCTCCCGCTTGATAAGCTACATCACTATAATTTTGATGCCCATGCGTAGAACACGCGAACAACCTTTGTGGTTTATGTTGCGCTAAAAATTGTTCGTAATTTTCATAATGCTTTACTTGAGCCCACGTATGATAATCCAATCCAGCACGCTGTAATTGTTTATTATCAGGGGAAAATCCTAAAGGATGAATTAAATGTAACTGCACCCCCGAATTGGCACATAAACGAATTATGTTACCGGTATTCGGAGGTATTTCTGGCTGGTATAAGGCAACATGTAACAAGTTTTAAACCTACTATTTTCCTAACGCACTGACTCACCAAGTTAATCTTTTGATGCCTCATAATTTGATTCATCATTATTTAACACATTATTTTTTGATGCATTCTTCTTTGATACATCATTTTTTGTTGCATCATTCTTTGATGTATCACTCTTAGTTACATTGTTCTTAGCCTCGGTATCTTTTGATGCATCATTCTTAGGCACATCATCAATTGATACTTCACCATCTTGGCCATTTTGTTCTGCACGCAACTTACCACCCTGAGCATTTATTGCAATTCTGTGCGCTCTTCTTTGCAAATAGGCGTCACGCATAAATACATATTTATCAAATGCTGCTTGCTCCTCTACATCGCGATAGCGTAAGAATTCCGCCCGCAGCACAAGAATACCAGCTCCTATCATTTCATAACGCAAGTCTCGTGATTTTATATATGGAAAAACAGTGATGTAGTAATACGGCACCCAACCTATACCATCGCGTATGGTGCTTGCACCAATGAGAGGCAATACGAGATAATTTGAATTTTTATAACCCCATTGCGCAAAGGTAAGCCCTATGTCTTCGTAATTATAAGTTAACCCTATAGGCGTTGCGAAATCAAAAAAGCCCGCTATTCCTACCGTGCTATTGACGCCAAAGCGCCAGGTATCATTAGCAGCTTGATACAAATTAGCTTGCAGTACGTCGTTGATAACCGTAGGTATAAGCTCTAAATTTTTAAAAAAATTATTCACACCTTTATTTAACGGCTTAGGCATAATAGTGTTATAGAGAGTAGCAGCCGGTTTTAATACAAGTATGTCGAAAGCTTCATTTATTTGAAACATAAAACGATTGTATTTTTCATAGGGGTCTATAGACCTTGCTTCTTCCGCTGCAGCAACCGTATTAAAACTAAAAGAAATCGCTAAACTACTCAACAATATTGAGCTATATAATTTAATTTTCATAATTACCCTATAAAAAAATCCCTGAGACTGTTAGTTAGTTTAGCTCTACTGGAGACATCTGCCAATGAGATTATGGAAGAATCTACTTTTCTTTTAACGTGATTTTAACTGCCGGATTAAGGATAATCCTTTACTTGACTTGTTATAGTTACACAAAGGAAGCTCTCATGCCAAAACGACCACGTCCTATTGCTCTTATCATCTTAGATGGATGGGGATATCGCGAAGAAAAAGAATACAATGCTATTGCTGCAGCAAACATCCCTTACTGGGATCACCTTTGGCAAAAACATCCTCACACACTCATTTCCGGATCCGGACGCTGCGTAGGCTTACCTGATGATCAAATGGGAAATTCAGAAGTTGGGCATCTTAATATGGGCGCAGGACGCGTAGTCTATCAAGATTTTACCCGCATAGAACATGCAATTGAATCTGGCGAATTCTTTAAAAACCCCGTGCTGCTTAATGCCATACAAACAAGCGTACAGCAAAACAAAGCCATACACATTTTAGGTTTACTCTCTCCTGGCGGCGTACACAGTCATGAACGTCAAATTGAAGCGGCTATAAAACTCGCTGCAGAAAACGGCGCATCAAAAGTGTATATTCATCCTTTTCTAGACGGCCGCGATACACCACCGCGTAGCGCACTCGCTTCATTAGAAATGTTAACTCGCACTTGCGAACAATTACACTGCGGAAAAATTGTTTCTCTCATAGGCCGTTACTTTGCGATGGACAGAGATAAACGTTGGGAACGCGTACAAAAAGCTTATGATTTATTGACACTGGGCGTTGCAGATTACCACGCAGCTAATCCACTTACCGCATTAGAAATGGCTTATGCTAGAGGAGAGAATGATGAGTTTGTGCAAGCAACCAGCATACACTCTGATCAAGAAGCCCCGACAGTTGTTGAAGACGGCGATACTATACTCTTTATGAATTTTCGTGCTGATCGCGCACGCGAATTAACACGCGCATTCATAGACCCTGCATTCACAGGGTTTCACAGAAACACTGTTCCTAAACTTAATCACTATGTCACGCTCACACAATATGATGATACTTTAAAAACAGACGTTGCGTTTCCTCCTATCAAATTAACCAATATTTTAGGAGAGTACTTAAGTCAATTGCATTTAAAACAGTTACGTATTGCAGAAACAGAAAAATATGCGCACGTCACTTTCTTTTTTAATGGCGGTATAGAAGAAGCTTATCCAGGAGAAGACCGCGTACTTGTACCGTCACCTAAAGTTGCAACCTACGATATGCAACCTGCAATGAGCGCACTCGAATTAACAGAACAACTCACTCAAAAAATTGCGAGCCAGCAATATGATCTCATCATTTGTAATTTCGCTAATCCTGATATGGTAGGTCATACCGGAAATTTTGAAGCCACTGTGAGTGCCATTGAAACCATCAATCATTGTTTAGAAAAAATAATGACTGCATTACATGAAGTCGGCGGCGAAGCTTTAATTACCGCCGATCATGGCAATGCTGAATTGATGTTTGACAAATTAACGCATCAACCCCACACTGCACACACACGTGAATTAGTTCCATTTATATATGTAGGGAGACCTGCTGAAATGACACATTCATCGGGTACACTAAGCGATATAGCACCAACAATATTATATTTAATGGGAATACCGCAGCCCGCAGAAATGACGGGGACATCTTTAATTAAAATAAACAGTTGAAGCTGAAAATTACCGGGGTGGCGCGGAATGGAGGGCTCCCACCGCGCGGAGCTTGCGAGCACGGTGGGATACCTGCAGCGACAGGACCCCGCTCTCTGACCTCAGACTTAAGAAAATTACAAGGACAGTAACATGCAAAAAAAACTCAAACTATTTTTTATGACTGCACTCATCTGTTTTGCAAGCATAGCATTAGCCTCTCAAAACCCAGAAATTGCAAAACGTAATGCAGAATTGCTCAGCGTGACAGGAAAAATAGATCAATTAAACAAGAATATTTCCTTTGAACAAACCCGTCAAAATCATTTGCAATACGAATTAGAAATAAGTGAAAAATTCATTAACAAGCTTACACAACAAATTACAGCATTAGGCAAACAACTCAGTGCAGAACAAGCTGCCATTGCAAAACTTAAAATTGCTCAAGCTAACTTTAATGAAAAATTATCAAAACAAAATACAGCACTCGCAGAACAAGTTCGTATTATTTACCAAATGGGTTCTGCCCATTCTGTCAAAACATTACTAAATCTAGATAATTTAAATACGATTAATCGTCAACTTTACTATCATCATTCGTTAACTGATGCACGATTAGAGTTGGTCACAGAAATTAAAAAAACACTGGCTATACTCAACAGCAACATGATGCAAATCACTCTACATGAAGCTAATTTAAAAAAATTATTAAAAAATAAATACCAACAACAAATTAAACAACAGCTCGCACAAAAAAAACGGTTATCCATTATTTCACAAATCAATGAACAAACTAAAACTCAGCAACAACAAGTTCATGCTTTAACAACCGATCAAAAAAACTTGCAAGACATACTCGCCACATTAGAAAAGACCGTCTCGAAAAAATACGATCCTATTTTTTCCCAATTGCGCGGGAAATTAAAATGGCCAGTTAAGGGAGCTATCATAGGAGCATATGGAAGCAATGTAGGTATAAAAGATAGATTTTTGAGCGGTGTGATTATTAAAGCCACAAACAACACACCCGTGCACAGCATCTACCCAGGAAAAGTGATTTTTGCCAATTGGTTACGAGGATTTGGTTTGCTCATCATAATCAACCATGGCAATGGTTACATGAGCCTCTATGGACGCAATTACGCGCTGTTTGCCAAGGTAGGCGACACGGTGACCCCGCAAGACATGATAGCCACTATAGGCAATTCCGGAGGCTACAGCAGCCCCAGCTTATACTTCGAAATTCGCCATAACGGCACCCCCATAGACCCTAATTTATGGTGCAGCTAACTAAATATTTTTTCCTACCCCACAAATCTCTCTAAAATAGACTATACTGAATTATACGAGATTGATTATAGGAATAAATGCCATGAGACCTTGCTCTTTTTCATTTGTTCAGTTTAGTAAAATCATTTTGTTGGCTGCGGGTTTAGCCATTTCATTCCCGCTCTGTGCCGAAAATACTCCTCCTAGCGATGCTGTCAAAGCAGCTCGCGAAGCGAATATCACTCATTTCGTAGATACCATTAATCTTATTAAAAACAGCTATGCCAAAACCGTAGATGAAAAAAAATTATTAGAAAATGCGATACGCGGAATGGTTAATAATTTAGACCCGCATTCTGAGTATCTCGATGAACAAGCTTATAAAGCTTTATTAACCACGACCAGCGGCGCATTTGGTGGCTTAGGTTTAGAAGTCACAACCGAACATGGCGTTTTAAAAATTGTGACACCTATGGATGACAGCCCAGCTGCAAAAGCAGGCCTCAAACCAAATGACTACATAGTAGCAGTGAATGACGTACTGCTTAACACTATGACATCTGATGAAGCCGTAGAAAAAATGCGGGGCGAAAAAGGAACACCTGTCACCTTAACTATTATACGCAAAGGTGAGAAAAAACCCCTAAAATTCAGCCTAATTCGTGACACCATCAAAACTGACAGTTTAAAAAGTAAAATGCTTAACAATAACATAGGTTATATACGCATCGGTCAATTCCAAGAAAATACAGCTGCTTTACTCACAAAAGCCATTAACGATTTAAATAAATCTGCTGGCGGTAATGTCAGCGGGTTAATTTTAGATTTAAGAAATAATCCTGGTGGATTATTAGAATCCGCAGTGAACGTAGTCAATGAATTTTTAGACAGTGATAAGATAACTCAATTTAAAAAAATGATAGTTTATACCGAAGGACGCACTTCAGAATCAAAATATGAAGCCTATGCAACAGGTCATGATCTTATTAACAAAGCACCGTTAATTATTATGGTTAACGCAGGCTCTGCTTCTGCTTCTGAAATTGTCGCAGGCGCAATACAAGATTATCGTCGAGGCATAGTTGTAGGAGCTACCAGCTTTGGAAAAGGCTCAGTGCAAACGGTTGTTCCTTTAGATGATACACATGCAGTTAAACTCACGACTGCTCTTTACCATACTCCATCAGGCCGCTTGATTCAAAACCAAGGTATTATTCCTGATATTTCTATTCCCGCACTTAAAATTGAAAACAAAGATGCTCCTCTATTAGGAAATTTAAAAGAGTCCGCATTAAAAGATCATCTAAAAAATGACACGGTAAAAGAAACAACTGGCGATAAAGATGCTAATCCAGCTGACTTAGCCAAAGAAGATTTTCAATTGTTTGAAACAATTAATATTTTAAAAACATTAGCGCTTAATCACCCAAGATCATAATAGCGTCTATTTCAACAAGCGCGTTCTTGGGTAATGCCGCAACACCCAGAGTTGTTCTTGCAGGAAAAGGTTTTTGAAAATACGACTGCATGACTTCATTAATAATTGGAAAATTTGCAAAATCTAAAATAAATACGGTTAACTTTACTATGTGTTGCAAACTGCCACCCGCTGCTTCAGCAACCGCTTTTAAATTTTCAAACACTCTAATGACCTGCGCCTTTACATCCCCTTCTATTAAATTCATCGTCACTGGATCCAGTGGAATTTGCCCTGATAAATAAACCGTTTGCCCTGATTTAATCGCTTGAGAGTAAGTGCCTATTGCCGCAGGTGCATTAGATGTTTGAATCTCTTTACGCATTTTATTATTCCTCATTTTTTTGTAGCCCGGACTAAGCGCAGCGAGTCCGGGAATGAATAATACAGACCTCGCGGACTCGGTGCTGTACGCCTTAGTCCACGCTACATAAACAGATGGCCAAATATTTGCTATCATACCTCAATTTGCTTACCCTACACAATTTTGATAAATTGCGTGCTCACATAAGGAGTATTGTATGAATTTTAAAAAAATAGTAATCAGTTTTTTTATATTAATCATAGCGCAAAGCAGTTATGCCCTTGAAAACCTAGATACCTTTAAAAAAGAACTCATTAAATATCATGATACTGGCAAATATGAACGAGACATAGAAAAAGTCATAGACCAAGCCACCGCCTATTTAAAAACACGCGTTAATCAAAAATCAACAAAAAAACTGGCCATGGTGTTAGATATAGATGAAACATCTTTATCGAATTATAATGACATGCTCATCTTAGGTTTCGGTGGAAAAATTCAAGAAATCAATGACGCTGAAGGCGAAGGAAAAGATGCTGCAATTAAACCTACATTAGAAATTTATAATTATGCTAAAGCGCATAATGTTGCAGTCTTTTTCATTACAGGCAGAACAGAAAAATATCGCACTGCAACCGAAAATAATTTGCAAGAAGCCGGTTACCACAACTGGGATGCTTTAACACTTAAATCAGAAAATTACAGCAACCCCTCTGCTGCGCCATACAAAATTGCAGAACGCAAAGCGATCACAAAAAAAGGTTATGACATCATCATCAATATTGGTGATCAAGAAAGTGATTTGAAAGGTGGATATGCGGATAAAACTTTTAAACTACCTAATCCGTATTATTTTATTCCTTAAAAAATATGTAGGTTGGGTTGAGTGCTTTTTACGAAACCCAACCTAACGTTATGTCGGGTTTCGTAAAAAGCACTCAACCCAACCTACATTGTTTTAATGACTCAGCGACAAAATCAAATACCAACTCATTTTCTTCACTATCAAACCACTGCAATAGCTGCGTCCAATGACGCAGCCAAGTTAATTGGCGTTTGGCTAATTGACGTGTAGCAATAATGCCTTTCTCTATCATTTCTTCGTATGTCAATTGACCTAACAAATATTCCCACACTTGCCTATAACCTACCGATCGTATAGCTGGTGTATCTAAATTCAAATCTTCTCTAGCAAATAAAAGTTTAACTTCTTCAATAAAACCTTGATCTAACATTGCTATAAAACGTTGTGCTATACGTTCATGCAAAATTTTTCTGTCCGTTGGCGCAATCGCTAAATTAATAATGTGATAATCTGATAACAAAGGATTTTTTTGTTTCTGCAATTCTGTTAAGGGTGTGCCCGTCATTTCAAAGACTTCTAATGCACGCTGTATACGCTGAGTATCGTTTGCATGTATACGCGCCGCTGCAACAGGATCGATTTTTTGTAATTGCGCATGCATGGCCTCCCAGCCAAATTTATACGCTTGTAAATTTATTTTTTCACGCACATCAGCATCTGCAGAGGGCAAGTCAGATAAACCTTTTTGCAATGCATTGAAATACATCATGGTACCGCCAACTAACAACGGAATTTTATTGCGTGACGTAATATCTTCAATAGCAGATAATGCATCTTTACAAAAATCAGCAGCAGAATAAGCGTCAGCAGGATCACGTATATCTAATAATTTATGCGGTGCTATTTTTAATGTCTCCGCATCAGGCTTTGCAGTGCCTATATTCATACCGCGATAAACCATAGCAGAATCGACGCTGATAATTTCGCAAGGAAATTTTTGGACTAATTCAACAGCGAGTTGCGTTTTTCCTGAGGCTGTGGGGCCCATGAGGCAGATGAGAGATTTATTTAACATAGTTTATATATTCATTATATTGATCGTTGTTGACACTGAACGTAGCGTGGACTAAGGCGTGCAGCGCCGAGTCCGCGGGGTTTATCTCATCCCTTCCCGGACTCGCTGCGCTTAGTCCGGGCTACAAAAACACAAGCACATCCTCGACCTATTTTATCTGCCACGCAAAAATAATTTATCTAACTCAGCCATAGAATACTGAGTCCATGTAGGACGGCCATGCACACATGAACCACTGTTTTCTGTGTTTTCCATATCACGCAGCAATCCATTCATTTCTGGAATTGTCAGCTTACGTGAAGCACGCACAGCACCATGACAAGCGATAGTTCCTAATAATTTTTCTTTATATTTTTCGATTCGGGAACTCTGTTCATTCGTTAATAAATCAGCAGCCATGTCTCTCAGTAATTCTTCTACATTGCCTTCGCGCAATAAATCAGGCACTTCACGCACTATGATAGTACTAACGCCTAAGCGCTCTACACGCATGCCTAATTGCTGAAATAATTTTTGATGCGATTCGAGAACAGCCGCCTCCCGCTCACTGAATGTTACCGTTAAAGGAATCAATAAAGGTTGTGCAATAATGCCCTGCCCTTGCAAACTTTTTTTCAACCGTTCATACACAACACGCTCATGCCCAGCGTGCATATCCACCATCACTAACCCTTGCGCGTTTTCTGCAAGTATATAAATCCCTTTTAACTGCGCGAGTGCAAATCCTAATGGCGGAATAACATTTTCTGGTTTTTTAATTTCTTCAACAGCTGTTTCACTTCCTAATTTTTCATACACAGATAATTGTTCACGCACTTGCAAAGGAATCACACGTTGCTGAGGAATATAACTTTTAGTTTGAGGAACATACGCTGGTTGTAGAGTATTTTTTTCAGCAACAGACTCTGTGCTGACAGGCTTAACCATATAAACGTCTGAACTTTCTTCTTCGATTTGTCCTGGTCGTATTTGCAATAAAACATCTTTCAAACTACGCGCAATAAAATCATGCACTAAACGACTTTCGCGAAAACGCACTTCATGCTTAGTAGGATGCACATTCACATCGACTTGATCAGGCGCAATTTCTAAAAATAAAACAAAAGCCGGATGTCTATCACCATACATCACATCATGATAAGCAAGACGCACTGCATGATTCACTAATTTATCTCGCACCATGCGGCCGTTGACATAAAAATATTGTAAGTCTGCTTGGCTGCGTGAAAAAGTCGGTTTCGCTATCCAACCTGACAATCTTAACCCTGCAACTTCTGTTTCTAAATTGACTGCGTTTTCTATAAATGCTTCACCGCATAAATTTCCTACGCGCTGCTCACATTCCACTTTTGAATGTGCTGCTAAATATTGTCTAACTAATTTTTGATTATGTTTGAGAGTGAAATTAACCTGCGGATGACTGAGCGCAATACGCTTAATTAACTGATCTATATGTTCGAATTCTGTTTTTTCTGATTTTAAAAATTTACGTCGTGCTGGCGTATTAAAAAATAAATCACGCACTTCAATCGTCGTACCTTGTGGATGCGCTGCAGGACTTAATTGCGGAGATATTTCTGTGCCTTGCGTTGCAACCTGCCAACCTGATTGATTTACCATCGCAGAAGACAATGTTAAACGTGACACTGAACCTATACTCGCAAGTGCTTCACCTCTAAAACCTAAAGATGTAATTTGTTCAAGATCATCTAACTGATGTATTTTACTCGTAGCATGCCGATTCAATGCTAAAGCTAAATCATCAGGATGAATTCCAGAACCGTTGTCACGCACGCGTATTAAACGCATGCCGCCTTGCTCTATATCTAATTCAATTTTTAACGCGTCTGCATCTAAACTATTTTCGACTAATTCTTTCACGACTGACGCGGGTCTTTCTATAACCTCCCCTGCTGCAATTTGATTTGCCAGCATGGGAGTTAACATCTGAATTCTTTGCATGATTTTTTCCACAGAATTAAAGTGTCATGTTGGGATGTGCAGCAACATAACGTTTGATACCTTCTAATAAAGCTTGGGCGAGTTGATCACGATGTTCTACATCACGTAAATTTTCTTCATCTACTGGATTCGATAAAAATCCTGTCTCCACTAAAATAGATGGGATATCAGGTGATTTTAATACCATGAAAGGAGCTTGTTCTACACGAGCATAATGTAAGTTCGTTACGTTCTTCAACGAAGTTAACACATTTCCACCCAAGCGTACGCTGTCTGTAATCGTTGCTGTTTGTGCAAGATCAATTAACACAGAACGCAATACATAACTTTTATCGCCCAAACCGCTGAAATTGACACCACCTAACTCAGAATAGTTTTCTCGCTTTGCTAACCAACGTGCGGCTTCTGTAGTGGCACCATGTCGAGAAAGTGCATACACAGATGCACCCGTAGATTGATTATTAAAATAAGAATCTGCATGTATTGCAATGAACACATCGCCCTTATCTTTGCGTGCTAAACGCAAACGATCACGCAATGTAACAAAATAATCGCCGTGCCTAGTGAGTACTGCACGCATGTTCGGTTCATCATCTATCAATTGTTTTAAACTCTGCGCTATACGCAACACTACATCTTTTTCTTTTGTGCCTCTTGCACCAACAGTGCCTGGATCTTTACCACCATGACCCGCATCTATCACTATAATTATTTTTCGTTTGCTTTCGAGTGGAAGCTGCATAGAAGGTTTTTGTGTAGTCTCAGCCATAACAGGCTTAGAAGTTATTTTTGAAATAGTCTTTTGTCTAGGCTGAGCAATCTCTATATTTAAAAAACGTTTAGGTTTTGTGACAGGTTGAGCATCGCTGACTTTTTCTGCTACGGGAACAGGAGCAGGCGTAGGCGCAGAAACAGGAGCGGGAGCAGCTTGCTCACCTACAGGTGAAAAATCAACAACCAGTTCATGTGATGCAGTATCTTCTGCCATAAATTTTTTATAATGCGCATTACGATTTAAATCAAAAACAATTCTAAAAATTTTATCTTTAGGATGGCCTGTGCGTATAGACTGAATCGCTGTATCACTACGTGTAACAGATTGGAAATTGATTTTCGATTTCGCACCATACAAATCAACCACTAAACGATGAGGATTATGCAACATAAATACATGATATTTTACAGGCTCACTTAATGTGAATATGAGACGAGAATAAGTAGGAAGCTTCATGACTTGCAACTGAGTTAACCTAGGTTCAGAGGCATAACTCACAATAGGCAATAAACTTAGAATAAGCAGCAAGCCTTTTTTTGCGCGAGAAAAATTATTTTTTATCGTCATCTGAGTACTCACTGCTTAGTGTTGCTAAGATCGCTGCACCTTGAACGGTATGAGCGGTCAAGCGCGCAAGGCGCCCTGTAGACTGAGTCTCAATATAACAAGATACATCGGGGCTGGGCAAGAATCCTGCGCCATGCTCAGGCCATTCTATCAAACACAACACGGGCGGCACAAAATAATCTTGTATCCCCATGAATTCTAATTCTTGTGGATCATGAATGCGATACAAATCAAAATGAAAAATCTTTTGGTCACCGATTTCATAAGGCTCAACTAAGGTATATGTCGGGCTTTTCACCTTGCCCGTATGACCTAAACCTTGCAGAAAACCTCGGGATAGCGTGGTTTTTCCGGCACCCAGATTACCCAACAAAAAAATAGTCGTATTCGACCCGCTGTGCACAGCAAGCTTTGCGCCCAATTCCAGAGTCTGGGCTTCAGCAGGAAGATTTATTGTCAGGCTATTTTTAATCATAGTGGGTTATGGTACACGAATTTGAAAATAAAGGCTTGTAGCGTGGACAAAGGCGCCGTGTCCGCAGGCCATAGCCTTACCCATAAATATTAGACCTCTTGAAAATGAATAGAACGCCCCCCTCTCTTCCCGTGCTTTTTGCGGGAGGAGAGGGCCGGGGAGAGGAGGGTTAAAACTTCCTTTTTAAAAAAATTATAAATACATTTTTTAGGGGAAATGGAACTATAAAAATGTTGCAGCACCAATAAGATTTAAATAGAAATTTAAGCCCTCCTCTCCCCGGCCCTCTCCTCCCGCAAAAAGCACGGGAAGAGAGGGGGGCGTTCTATTCATTTTCAAGAGGCCTAATATTTATGGGTAAGGCTATGGCTTAATTCGGGTTACATAATTTCCGCAAATACGGCATCAGATCCATAGCTAACATCCCACGCTCGCCACCATCTTTTGCTGCTAAATCTCCAGCTCTCGCATGCAAGCAAACACCTAGCTTTGCCGCATCAGCCAACGGTATCCCTTGAGCAGCCAACCCGCCTATCACACCGCTTAAAACATCGCCCATTCCTGCTGTAGCCATGCCAGGATTCCCATCTTTGCACACACCCACAGGATCGCCAGATACCAAGCTGCCCGCACCTTTTAGAACACAAACACCGCTGTATTTTGTTTGAAGCTTACGCACTGCTGATAAACGATCTGCCTGCACTTGCTCATGTGTAAGACCTAGCAAACGACCCGCTTCACCTGGATGGGGTGTCAAAATCCAATTGTCTCGAGCTAAGGGTTTCTGAGCCAAGATATTTAATGCATCAGCATCCACAACCAAAGGCAAAGACGTTTTTAAGACAGCTTTTAATAACGACCGCCCCCAGCTTGTGATAGTCAGACCTGGCCCGACGATTATGAGCTTTGCTTTTTTAAAAAATTCAGTTAAATCAGCGCCCGATTTAACACCTGCACACATGATTTCGGGTCTGGCTAAATTTAATAATTCTGCATGAGAAGGATGTGTTGCCACCGTCACTAAGCCCGCCCCTACACGAAGCGCGGCTTCTGCCGCCATTCTAGGAGCACCTGAGTAGCCCAACCCTCCGCCTATGACCAAGACATGGCCGGCATTTCCTTTATGCCAATCACGAGGGCGCGGCTTTAAATAATCGCTAAAGTGTCCTAGCTGCAAAGTTTCTGACGTATTCATTGCGTTTGATTTCCTTATTTAACACACTTGCCATTAAATGAATTATAATTGCCCTCTTTTACGAGCAGAACTTTTTCTAGTATGAATAACACCCATCCTGATTTCAATGAACTTGCGCTCTCCATTAAAAACTGGGGAACAGAGCTAGGCTTCCAACAGATAGGTATTACCGATATCGATCTGAGCGCCTATGAACAACCTTTTTTGCAATGGCTGCAAAAAGGCTTTCATGGAAATATGCATTACATGGAACAACACGGCAGCAAACGCTATCGCCCTGAGGAACTGATACCAGGGACAGTACGTGTGATTTCTACACGCATGGATTATCTGCCGCCCAATACTGAGATCATTAATGTATTGCAAAATCCTAAGCTAGCTTATGTTTCTCGCTATGCATTAGGGCGTGATTATCATAAATTAATTCGCAAACGTTTAACTCAACTCGCTGATAAAATTTCTGTACAAACAAATGCATTAAACTTTCGAACCTTTGCAGACAGTGCGCCAGTACTTGAAAAACCCTTAGCAGAAAAAGCAGGATTAGGTTGGATAGGCAAACATACCAATTTAATTAATCGTCATGCAGGCTCATGGTTTTTTCTCGGCGAGATTTATACCAACTTACCATTACCCATAGATACACCTGTCACTCCACATTGCGGAAGTTGCAGTGCATGCATCACAGTGTGTCCTACTCAAGCGATAGTAAGTCCTTATCAGTTAGATGCACGACGTTGCATTTCGTATCTCACCATAGAATTACGTGAAAGTATTCCGATTGAATTTCGAAAAATGATGGGCAATCGTATTTATGGTTGCGATGATTGTCAGTTAGTTTGCCCTTGGAATCGTTATGCAAAATTCACAGGTGAAACCGATTTTCATCCGCGTCATGAATTAGCCGCAGCGGAATTGTTAGCATTGTTTGCATGGACTGAAGAAGAGTTTTTACGAAAAACAGAAGGCTCAGCAATACGTAGAATTGGATATGAATGTTGGTTACGAAATATTGCAGTGGCATTGGGCAATGCACCGCGTGATGAAAAAATTATACATGCGTTGCAAAACAAATTGGCGTATCCATCAGAGCTTGTGAGAGAACATGTGGAGTGGGCGTTAGAACAACACAATTTTTAGTAGCCCGGATTGAGCTTTGCGAAAATCCGGGTTAAGCCTCAATGATTCAAGATGCGAACCCGGATTTTCGCAAAGCTCAATCCGGGCTACACTATATTTACGTTAACTCAATACCATTTTTTTCTCAGGCTGCGCTGCTTTTTCTTCAACTTGCACAGAAGCACCAAGCTGATTATCACGTTGCTTCAGCGATTCTATAAATTCATCATCAGACATGGCTGGTGCACTTGGCGCTGGAAAGAAACTCTGACTGCTGGCACTCAACATAACACTAGATGACATTGCGGGGCTGATGCCTGGCTCTGGTGTTGGTGCTGAAGGAGTTAAAGCCTGTCCTTCTAAACTTAGATTAGGATAAAGTGATGTACTAGAAGAACTTGTTGAACTAAAAAAATCTAGCAATGAACTGGTACTGTCGCTGACAGCTGTCGGCATAGCACTCGCAGCAACAGCTTCAGGTTCCTTTTTGTTAAACGAATATAAATTAATTTCTTTCTCAAGATTTTTTTTCGCTACCTTTTCATCAAGCTCTAATCCTTGACAATAACCCCAATAAAAATCATCCATAAAATCTTTGGAAACAGATGACGAATATTTTTTAGCAACATTTGCAATAAACGGCACAAGATCATGTTGCTCTAAAATATCTGCCACAGGGATTTGATGAGTCGCGATAATATCTTTAAGAGCTATCCATGATTGTGCATACTTACTGTATTTCGTTTCGCTCGCTATCACATCTTGAATATAATAGTTTGCTTGTGCGCTACATATTTCGACGTCGCTTGCTGTTAGTTGATATGTTTCAAGTAATGTTTTTTCATCCATACACAACTTAATAAAAGCCATACCGTACAGCGATACACTGCGACGTACCTGACGTTTAGCACCATGAAAAGCAGCTCGTTCTATCAAGGCTGGAACAAAATCCAACTCAGCCAGTCCATTATACTTCCAGTTCTCTTCAACACTTGAATTGACTTGTCGTAAAATATTTTCTCTAGCCTTCCCAAATACATTGCTAGCGACAGCAAGATAATTACCCGTTATAGCTTGACTATTATTTTGACTGGCATGACAAGAATATTCCTTCATGTGAGCCACCAACTCTGCATCAAACTTCCTTACCCAATTTTTAGCAGCGGGGTAAGATCTCAAAGTCTGTTGAAGACTAATAATAGAATTAAGAGATGTAAACGAACCAAATTTTAATTCATTTAGTTTTTTTTGTAAAAATGCTCTTGCAGCAGGATTATAAATTTGCAATATAGCCAAGCGTTCAAATAATTTATATTTTTCATTTTGTTGAGGTATAAATGCGAGAGCCATGCTTTCAAGGAGCGTATACCTCTCACCTTTAGAGCTCACAAGCTCTTCCAAACCCTCTAACTTAGCACCCGCAGTGATTTCTTTTTTAATTGTTTCTAACGTTTTAATATACGCTTTTTTTAATGCTATGTGATCTAACACATTCGATAACTCTTCATGATATGAGTGATCTGCACCTAATAATTGATTAATCTTCGCTATGATTGCTGCAAGTGTTGCATAAAATTTTTCATCTATTACGTTTGCATCATCTATCACTTCCATCGCTTTTTCACACACTGCATCATACTGAGCATGCTCTGCATATAATTCGATTAAAGGGATATACGCTTCCGGTTTAAATACAGCCGCACGTTCTAATGCGATAAACGCCTTAGGATACTCTCTTTGTTTCGCAAAATGCTGGCCACGAGACATTTCTATTTGTGTGAGCTTATCCACAAATGATTTATTCTCAGGATCAAAACTTAATGCAGTTTCATAAATCGTTAAAGCACACTCTAATTGTTCTATACTCGCATCCTGTTTTACAGATTCATAATTTGAAACCATTGCACGCTGAACAATAACCATTTCTGCTGATTGTTTTTCAAATTTTTCTGCGAAAGATTTTAATATGGCATCTATGACAGGCTTTAAACTTTTAAACTTAGACTGTACATACATTTTAGAAAATTCAGAGATTAATTTAATTAAAAGCATATTATTATTTGCAGTTAATGCAGGCGTTAATTTGTCGAATGCTTTTTGTATATCACTTACTTTTTTAGCATCTGCTTGATTCGCTATCAACATTTCAACAAGATATTCACTACCTAAATTTATTGCTTCAGGAATATGTTGTAGAGACAAAATAAGATTAATTTCGGTAAAAGGATTTCTTCTATCTATATGCAACTCTTTAAGCGCATTGACTGCCAAGCTATGATTAGAACAGTCTGACATTAAATACTGCTGTAAGTAAACGCGATAAAGACCATTATGAGATTTTGCTTTTTTAAAATTATCAACAGCGAGATCATAATTCACTGGAAAATTTTCTATACCATACAGATAACAAAATCCTTTATAGGCATAAGAAGAATCTGACATTTTTTCGTCATTCAACAAAGGTGTTAACGCATTCACACATAAATCATTCTTAGAATTACAAATGTAATTTTTTGCCGAGATATTTCCTAATTTTGCGGCTGCAAACAATTCTATAAACATATTCTGCCTTTCAAGTAACTCTAACAATTCGTTAGGTGATAAAGCCTTTACCTGAGGGCTACGTTTACAATTATTATTTTGATAGTTAAGGGCTTTTAAGATGTGGATCTCAGCAGATATCTTAACTATTGGCTGACACTTTGAATAAGCCTCTTTACTTAGCTCATAATTAAAATGTTCTTTCATATAGTCATTAAGGACGATAACTGCGTCATTTTTTTCGCATTTATATGCATACAGAATAGGCGTGTGCCCTGCCTCATCAATGGCTTCGTTAAACGCAGCAGGATGTTCAGTTAAATACTGTTTTATTCCAGCCCCATCTTGGTTATCAATCAACGCCTTAAGTCTAGCATGCATAATAATTCCCCTAACCGTAAAATGTACTGAATGCAGTATATAGACAAGCCTTAAGCAAATCTTAAGAAAACTGGGGTTTATGCTGCCCTTAATTCCGGGCCAATATAAATAATACATATAATATTCAATAAGTTAGATATAGATGGTTTTTAAAAATATCTTTTTTTTAATCTCATAGACTCCACACTTTCAAAAAATGTGGTCTATAATTAAACAGGTGCAGCTTGCTGAGGAGCAGGGCTATGGGTCATCCCAAAGAAACAGCTAATCCAAAAATTATTCATCATTGCGAAAAAGCATTTTTGGATGCCAGCGATGACTTAATTGATGCGGTCAATTATGCCGTATCAAGATCGAGCACTAAGGTAAGCCTTTTAAAAAATCTCTTTTCCTCAGGGCAATTAATCATAGTCACTATCAAATACGAGATACATCCTAATCATAAGAAATTTAATGTTGCTTTCGAAATTTTTTATCAATTGGTAAAAGAAGATAATAAAAGCTCTACTGACATGACTGACAAACTCAATGAATTAAAAAATGCTGTCCATAGACTGCATCATACTGTGGTAGTCAATCCTCTCTATAAAAAAGAAATTACTGAAGACATTCAAGACGCTGTTATAGCCCTTAAAGAAAATATTTCAGCAACTTGTAATAGCTATGAAGCACTGAGAGACACTAGCACCTATCAACCATCCCAGAGATCGTAACTGACACTCGTAGCCCGGATTAAGCGCAGCGAATCCGGGAATGAATGAGGCAAACATCGCGGACACGGCATAGAACGCCTTTGTCCACGCTACAAATGAAAAGAAATACGGAAATATTTTTGTTATCTCACGTATCAATTAAGTAAATATATTCGGATTAAAAAGATTCTCTCGATAATATTTAAGCTCAGCGATTGAATCACGAATATCACTTAACGCTAAATGCTTAGACTCTTTACTGAAACCACCCGCAATACGCGGCGCCCAACGCGCGCTTAATTCTTTTAACGTACTCACATCCAATAATCGATAATGAAAAAAGCGTTCTAATGCTGGCATATAGTTGCAAAGAAAACGTCTGTCTTGATGCACGCTATTTCCGCACATAGGTGATTTGCCAGCAGGTACATATTGCTTTAAAAATTCTATAGTGGCCGCTTCTGCTTCTGCTTCTGTAACTTTACTTTCAACAACACGCTTCACTAAACCTGATCCATTATGTTGTCGCGTATTCCAGCTATCCATCTCTGCAATCAACTCATTCGATTGATGTATTGCAAACACAGGGCCTTCAGCTAACACATTTAAATTATTATCTGTCACGATGGTTGCAATTTCGATGATACGTTCTTTCTGAGGATCCAACCCGGTCATTTCTAAATCGATCCAGATTAAATTATTTGGGTTAACTGACATATGTGTATATCCTATTGACCTAGCAAATAACTATTCTAACAGCACACTATACGTATTAGAATTCAATATTAAAATTTTATGAGCAGCCCATGCAAACAACTTACTGGATAATCGTTCTTTCAAGCCTATTTGCCTACTGTATAGGTTCATTCTCTAGCGCCGTTATCACCTGCAAAATCATGGGGCTTCCTGATCCACGCTCACAAGGCTCAGGCAATCCTGGCGCAACAAACGTGTTACGTTTTGGCGGTAAAAAAGCAGCCATCATCACACTGGTGTGCGACGTACTCAAAGGTGTAATCCCTGTGCTGATTGCAAAATCATTAGGATTTGATGAGCTCACACTCGCATGTGTAGCATTCGCGGCCTTTATAGGTCATCTTTATCCCGTCTTTTTTAAATTCAAAGGCGGCAAAGGTGTTGCAACCGCATTCGGATGTCTTGCAGCACTGTCATGGCCGCTAGGACTCTCCATCGCACTCACATGGTTACTCATAGCCGTTGTCTTTCGTTACTCCTCGTTGTCAGCGCTCATCGCTGCCTTAGTTGCTCCCATTTTTGCTGCGCATTTTACAAATTTAGATTACACCATCATGACCAGCATCATGGCTGTGCTTTTAATTTATAGACATAAACGTAACATTCAAAATTTGATTGCAGGCAAAGAAGATAAGATAGGGAAAAAGAAAAAGTCACCATAATGCGTAGGTTGGGTTGAGTGCTTCTTACGAAACCCAACATAACATTACGTTGGGTTTCGTAGCGAGTAATCCTCCAAATCCCAGCGTGGAAATACGCGGACAGCCAAATCACTTTGCTCTCCTGCTAATAATCGCTGACAACCCACGTAGGCAATCATGGCTCCATTATCCGTACAAAATTCATGACGAGGAAAATAAACAATAGCACCCTCTTTTCCCATCGCTTCCGCTAAATGTTCGCGTAACATACGATTCGCACCCACACCGCCGGCCACCACCAAACGCTTTAAACCGGTTAGCCGCAATGCTCGTCTGCATTTTATGATTAGCGTTTCCACAACAGCTATCTGAAAAGCACACGCGATATCAGCACGAGTTTGCTCATCTAACTCATGAGCGGCAGCCGTATTCACAGCAAATGTTTTTAACCCGCTAAAACTAAAATCCAAACCTGGCCTGTCCACCATAGGGCGAGGAAAGTGAAAGCGCTCAGGATTCCCCTGCTCGGCTAATTTAGCCAACGCTGCGCCTCCTGGATAACCCAAGCCTAACATCTTAGCCGTTTTATCAAACGCCTCGCCTACGGCATCGTCTAGGGATTCTCCCAGTATTTCGTAATTACCCATACTTGTTACTTTAATGAGCTGCGTATGACCACCCGAGACCAACAAAGCAACAAAAGGAAACTCTGGCGGATCGGGTTCTAACATGGGTGCCAACAGATGACCTTCCATGTGATGCACCCCCAAAGCTGGCACATTCCAGGCAAAAGCCAAACTACGGCCTACTGTTGCCCCAACTAATAGAGCACCTGCCAATCCTGGCCCTACCGTATAGGCAACACCATCAATATCAGCTGACGTTAACTCCGCTTGCGTGATGACAGCATGAACTAAGGGTATGATTTTACGGATATGATCTCTGGAGGCGAGCTCAGGCACCACACCTCCGTACTCGGCATGCATATCGACCTGACTGTATAAAGTGTGAGCTAATAAACCCTTTTCAGAGTCATAAATAGCTGCGCCCGTTTCATCACAAGATGTCTCAATTCCTAAAACTCGCATAATTTTTTGCTTTTCTCTCAATTAGTCATTAGAATTTGCCATTCTTCATAAATTGTCGCTGGAGTAAAGTGTTTAATATGCCAACTGTACGTGTTAAAGAAAATGAAAACTTCGAAGTTAGTTTACGCCGTTTCAAACGCCTGTGTGAAAAAGCTGGCATTCTTGCGGATCTAAGACGTCACGAATTTTGTGAAAAGCCTACCTGGAAACGTAAGCGCAAGAAAGCATCTGCCGTGAAACGCTACCAAAAGAAATTGGTACGTGAACAAACTGCGATGGAAAGAGATCGTCGCAAGTAACAGATTTTTTTAAAACCCTGCATTTTGCTGTTAAGCTGAACACGGGGTTTAAAATACGTCTATCCACACCTTGAGATAAAGAGCTTATACGCATGAATGAATCAGCGATTAAAAGCCACATCCAAGAAGACATGAAGAATGCTATGCGTGCTCAAGATAAAGAGCGCTTGGCTACTATTCGTCTTATCTTGGCCGCTATAAAACAACGTGAAGTTGATGAACGTATCGTTTTAACAGACGAACACATCATCACTATACTCGATAAAATGCTTAAGCAGCGCCGCGAATCCATTGCGCTTTATGAAACAGGGAATAGGCAAGACCTTGCTGATAAAGAAGCTTCTGAGATCGTCATTATCCAAGAATACCTGCCCACACAATTAAGCTCCGCTGAAATTGATACCCTTATTCAAGACGCTATTCAAGAATCTGGCGCGTCTTCTGTAAAGGATATGGGTAAAGTGATGAATATGATTAAGCCCAAAGTATTAGGTCGGGCTGATGTTGCAACAGTCAGTAATAAAGTAAAAGAACGTTTGTCCTAGTATAAAAAAAATTTTGACCTCCCCTCCCTAGCCCTCCCCTCCAGCAAAAAACGCTGGAAGGGAGGGGATGGTATGAAGCAACTCTTAAGATGAACGCCCCCTCTCTTCCCACGCTTTATGCAAGAGTAGAGGGTTAGGAAGAGGATGGTATGAAACAACTCTTAAGATGAACGCCCCCCTCTCTTCCCACGCCTTATATGATATGCAAGAGTAGAGGGTTGGGAAGAGGATGGTATGAAACAACTCTTAAGAAGAACGCCCCCCTCTCTTCCCACGCTTTATGTGGGAGGAGAGGGCTGGGGAGAGGAGGGCTAAAACTTCCTTCACTACTTAACGCTTGGAAAACCATACAATGACCGAGCATATTCCTAGAGATTTTATAGAATTACTTCTTAACCGCATTGAACTCGTGGATTTAGTTGATTCACGTGTAACTTTGCGTAAAAAAACTGGCAGTAATTTTTTTGCTTGTTGCCCCTTTCACAATGAAAAAAGCGCATCCTTTTCTGTCAGCCAAACAAAACAATTTTATTATTGCTTTGGCTGTGGCGCGCACGGCAACGCAATTGATTTCTTAATGCAATATGACCGTTTATCTTTTCCTGAAGCCATTGAAACACTGGCCAGTCAAGCAGGTATGGAAATACCACGCACAGCCGCACAGCGTCCTGAGAAAAAAATCGCACAACAATCACTGTATGAAACTTTAGAAGAGGCCGCTAAGTTTTATCAAAATCAATTAAGACAACATGCACAAGCTTCTCGTGTTGTGGAGTATTTAAAACATCGCGGTGTCTCTGGCGAAATTGCAAAAACATTTGAAATTGGTTTTGCACCGCCAGGCTGGGATCATATTTTACAAAGCGCTCCTGCACACAAACAACAACTATTCGATGCAGGCATGTTAATTAAAAAAGATGACGGCGGTTTTTATGATCGTTTTCGTGACCGCATTATGTTTCCTATACGCGATAGACGCGGGCGTGTCATCGGTTTTGGTGGACGCATCATAGATCAAGGTGAGCCTAAATATTTAAACTCTCCTGAAACACCTATCTTTCAAAAAGGTCATGAACTTTATGGCTTATTTCAAGCATTACAAGCCCATCGCCAGCTCGCTCGCGTCATCGTAGTAGAAGGTTACATGGATGTCATTGCACTCTTTCAAAATGACATTACCTACGCAGTAGCAACATTAGGCACAGCAACATCCAGCAGTCACTTAGAAAGATTATTTAAACACACTTCTGAAATTATTTTTTGTTTTGATGGTGACCAAGCCGGCCGCAGTGCAGCATGGCGTGCATTACAAGTGACATTACCTCTCATGCATGACGGCGTGCAAGTACGTTTTATGTTTTTACCCGAAGGTGAAGATCCAGATTCTTTGGTACGTAAAGAAGGTAAAGAACTGTTTGAACAACGTATGCAGAAATCACTCACTATTTCTGATTATTTTTTTCAAACGCTTGCAACACAAACTGACATGATGAGTACTGATGGTCGCGCACGTTTTGTAAAATTAGCGACAGACCTCATGAAAAATTTACCTGAAGGCATTTTTCAACAAATGCTCATGGCAGAACTCGCAAAAAAAGTTCGCATGGATGTCGCGCAATTACAACCTACTGCTGAATCGACAACACGACCTCAACAACAACCTGCGGCTTCATTACGAGCACGCCCTCCTTCTGCTTTACGCTTAGCAATGACACTGTTAATACAACAACCTGAACTTGCACAACTTATCAAAGAACCACTGCCATCATTATCGATTAAAGGATTTGATTTGTTTCAACGTTTAGTTCAACAAGCACAAACGACACCTGAGCTAACAACAGGCTCGTTATTAGAACGTTGGCGCGGTGAAGAAGAAGAAAAATTAATTGCAAAACTCGCGTTATGGGAACACATGATACCTGAAAATGGTATAGCGCAAGAATTTCTTGGGCTCATAAAAAATTTACATAAAATGGCGTATGATCAAACCATAGAAAATTTAATTTCGAAAGCAGCACACAGCGGTTTGACTAGTGAAGAAAAACAAACTTTGTCTGAACTCATCACCAATAAAAAATAATATTGTGTTGATGGCACTGGATCGCCACGACCAAGCGCTACGCGGTCTCGCGAACTGAAATATCCCCACGAAATTTGATGACTTTTCTGGCGAAATTATTTAAAAAGATCGACATAACTTCGAACTCTAAGGAAAGAAGATGTCGATCACCGATTTGTTACATGCTCATTTAGAAA
>JARLJN010000085.1 GCA_031291255.1 Gammaproteobacteria bacterium | reverse complement strand
TCAAGTTACTGTTGTGTCGCTCTATTTTTCAAACTGTAATTATTCGTCTTTTTCTCACAAGTCAATCCCAAGCGAAGCTCCCTATAGTTCAATTTCTCTTGATCTTACTTATGTTACATAGAAATTAATCCTGATTCCAACAAGCTACAACACTCCTCTTCAAGTTACTGTTGTGTCACTCTATTTTTCAAACTGTCATTATTCATCTTTTTCTCACAAGTCAATCCCAAACGAAGCTCCCTATAGTTCAATTTCGCTAGATCTTACTTATGTTACATAGAAATTAAGCCTGATTCCAACAAGCTACAACACTCCTCTTCATGACACTGGTTTATCTTCCTTCTGTCTGGGCAAGTATCTGTCTTTAAAAAGACAAATCACGATTTCAAAAGACAAAACTTGCTTCCGTAAGACAAACCTGTCTTTTCAAAGACAAATTCAGCTTTTAAAATACACTCGCTTTGAAGCTCCCTCTGTATCCTTGATGCACCTCCGTTGCGTTTTCAAGCTCAACCATTAGATTTCCATGCTTGATCTTAATTAACGGCTGCTTCAGTTCGATAACCCTTAAAGAATATTTGTTTGGTTTTTTATATACAAAAATGGAGGTAATGGCGTCACTCTAATCCGTTCATAATTGTGAACACAATAGGAGGATGGTTCAACCCGGGATATGGATCATTGATCAATATTCGAATACCGGACCCCAACTCTGAGGGCCTCAGCATGGACGAATGCTTGTGCTTTAAACCAATGGCTTGACCCTCGGCCACTTCCCTTTTGGAGGCGACGTTTAAAATCTTGTAAGAGCACTTGTAATGCACAAATTGTCCAGAGCGATTTGGGTAGGGCAATGCAGCTCGTAATGACCGAAACTCAACTCCGCAGTAGTCACACTTTTGCTTTAGCTTGGCCACAGGCATATTGAAAACTGCTTGGGATTGTACATGAGAACAGGAATGACGCGGCGAAATTTAGCGAACCCCACGTGATCAATAATGCACACTTTCAAGCCAATGAACTATTAATTCTAAAAATTTCAAATTAGACGATGAAATCCCTGTTCACTAAATCAAATTACAACCCTTTCCAACGACATCTCCGAGTGAGAATTACCACCAATGTATGACGAAAAATGCATGCGCAGCCACAATTGAACCACAGTGATATTACGTTTTATTAATTGAATTAGGCGCCGTAACCTTCAAAGATTTTTTGGGGTCAATGCAATTGCGCCACAACGTAATCCCGACAGGTTGGTGACCTGATTAAGAGGTCGCCAATCAAACTCCACCCTGTAAAAATCTAAAATTTAATTCGAAATGACCTCCACGGCAATAAATGTTATAGGTCCTTTTACACCACTTATCTCGCGTAAGTTATAAAAGATGTCAGCACCGATGAAGTCAACTTCAACTCGCTCTGGAAACCAAACTGGCCAAAGTATGAATCCAAACGTGTTTTTTTTTTCCGTTAACCTCAAATTTATTTCAAGAGGGTCGTGGAACCAACCTTAAGCGTAAAGCGTCCACAGCACCTAGCCCCAGTGGTCAAGGTGTTCCCCAGTCTTCCCCGACTCGTATGAACACGTTGAACCCCTGTATTAACTTGCCTCTTACAAGTGACACAGAAATCGGACAAGCCGTAAGCGATTCCCTGCTTCCTGTTACTGTCCAAGCGACTGAGCAGCCCCCTCCATCGTTGGATCCAGCTCAACCACAAGTATCAATCACCGGAACCAGTGCTCCACCCGATGTTGTAAGAATATATACTTAAATAGATAAATACCGACAATAATAATCATTCACTAATAATATTCAAGTATTAATAATACTCAAATAACAATAAATAAAATCTCACTACAGGTGCTCCCGGCTCAAGGCCTAACCTTGGCAACGGTCCACCCCGATCCCTCCCCTCCTCCCAATGTTACTGCAGTCCACCATGACACTATCTCCCTTTCATCTCCTGTTCCCGTGCAAAATTCTACGGCAACCGTCAACGATCCTCCTTTAGTCACTGAAAGTGCCCAATTGCCAATCAATCAACATGGTCCCAGCCCTCAGGCGACTTCAATATCCAGCATCGAATCCAACATTGCCACCGCTCCTCCCGAAGAACCGTCTGCTGAGCCAGTCGTCCAACCTTCCTACCCCACTCCAGTCCTTCAACCATCAACATCAACATCCATGGATCCACCGTCCCAACCAGTTCCTGGTGGCCCTTCAATCCCCGTTCAATCCCTAGTGGTTCCAGAAGGCCCGCCAAATTCAACAATAAATCAGGAGACCCCGCCTTCGTCTCCCCAACATCAGAATATTCCTCAATCTTCAACAGCCTCAGAAACATCCCCAGCATCCCCCGACCCCCAGGGACTTGGCCACTGGCTCCTCAACCAATCTTCCACGCCACCTTCAGATTACGACGATGATCCAACGCATAACCCGGGGGAACAAATGCCAAATGTTGGACCACAAGACCAACCACATGCCTTCCCACTGGACGAAAACTTTGAACCCGATTTGCCTGAGCATGCAACCCCAGAACGAGTAAGTTTCTTTGTATAAAAAAGTAATTTATAACCCTTTGTTATTGTTTGAAATTAAATTTAAAAAAAATATTTACACGGGAAATTTCTTTTTTCCTCCCATTTGTAAATTGTCATTGCTCCGTGTATTTGATACATTCATGCATGCATAAGCTTTATTTAACATCGTTTTAGCTCAGTCGCCTCACCACCTACCACCGTGCCATGGTCGATGCCAGTAAATCGTACGTCCTCCCTGAAGAAGGCGGAGGAAGGGTCCCGGGATTTTCCAATGAACGCCGACCTCTGGAACCGGTGGATGTGGACGCTTGGCGTTTTCTGGTAAAGGTGGAAAGATTCGGGGCCATGCATCCTCTTGTCAAGATCACTGGAGGATTCAAAACAATAAAGGAGGATTTTCACGACGAATACACAACCCAGATAGGCGATAGCAGTCTAACCCTCTCAATCCCCCTCAGTGCAACAAAGAAGAAAATAATTCTCCGGCACTTGGAAACCCAGGGATATAAATTAAATCCAGGACGCAACCCCAATAGGCTTTCTGTGGGGACGAGCACAATACCTGGAGCAATATTACAAGGAGCCCTCACCCAAGCTGGATGCAAATACTTCTTCATGGCCGGCTACGGAATGAAAATGGAAAGTGTGTTATGGTACAATACCTATGGACATGCCATCGAGCCCTGGAATGACCAGCTGCGACAAGAAATTTACGACGATCTGCCTCCCAGCAAGCAAACGCCAGCTGCAAAGGCAGTAATATTTTTCGCAAACAATCATTTTCACTTAGGAGCGAACTGCATCAATGACACGGAGCACATCACCACCTTCAGTCTCGGCCACGGCGTGAAAAAAGGCCAACACCGCGAACATTACCACAACTTTGGAGCACTGACGTCAGTCACCCTACCCAACGACCAATATCCGGTGCATTTCGGAGGCGTGACAATCAAAGAAGCCAATGACAACGATACCCAAACAATCATCAGCAAGCGGATCATATACGTGGGCCAGATCGTCAAATGCATTAGAGCCGGCTGCCCGCGAGGAGTGCCACAAAAGATAACCAACCACAAGGCCGTCATCTCAGCGTTCCTGAAAGTTGCGGAGTCATATGAGCTTATACGAAATTCCATACCCCAGTTTTTAACAGGGTATCGAATGGAAATAACAGTGAAAGCGGAAAGGTTCGAAATTTTAAATCTTATTATTATTACTATTATTATTATTATTATTATTATTATTATATATAAAAATATTATGTAAGCACATTTAATTCTGAAATCATAAGTATGTCAAAGGTAACTTAAACGACGTATGTGCATTGCAATTAAATTAATCTCATTGAAAATAATCAGAAGAAAGCTATGATTAAATTTGTATGTTGTATTTACTTTTAATAAAATCATTAATGAATCATCTCCACCACAGACCGAATCAGATGCACTGGGACCAGCTCTCCCTTCAAGCCTACGCCAACTATACTGGCAGTCCTATATTTGTGAGAGACATATTATTAGATGACTATTTAAAGGCAATGTCTTACTTCATACGCTACGCTCTCAGCCCAGAGGTGGACATCCTGACCCTTCGCGCAGCGGAAGCAGATGTCCGTGGTCAAGAGATTGTTGGCTCTCTCCTCGTCTCTCTGGGTCTAACTATCGGAAAGAAGATGAGAAGAGACAACAATTGGCTGCCAATGAAAAAGCTACTCAACAACCCGCAGGTTCTACATCAATTACCGGAGCCGCTACCATTGGACAAAATACTTAGCGACAAAGATCGTTACGCCAAAGATGACCCTTACCTAAACGAATCCACACAACCATTTCCGTTTCACCCGATACCATTACCACAGTTTCTGCTGAATCCCATACCGTTCACAGACGCACCACTCGCGCCACAGGTAACGGTTAGTGTTTATACCATATCGACCAAATTTTGCACGTACCTAACATTAACACGTCGTTCAGGTTGCTCCACCAGTCCCCACTCCACCAGCGATTGTGCCTACAAGTGTAACGTTAAATCCCCCGCAAACAGCTGCCATGAACGAGACACAGGTGAAGGGCAATCATTTAATGTAGTAATAATTTAAAAAATAGTAATAGATATTATTAACTGAAAAAGTCAACTTTATGACTAAATTGTTTCACAGGCCCGCTTTGCCGCTGTTGCTCTGATAGGATCAGAGGAACTCGCTGAAATGGAAGCCAAGATCAATATCAGAAACATGGGTATGAACGCGGCGACCAAAGCCAAGCGTCAACAGCAAGGACTATTAAATAATCCCATCACCTTTTCCTATCAGAAAAAAGGTGGACAGGGCCCAACGTTCAACACTCGAGGAGAGCTCTACATGCACATCTACAAAACATGGCCGAAATTCAATCATGGAGTGCCCAACCCACAGAGTTGGACACTCATGATAAAGTCCAACCCCACTTGAGGTCATAAGCTATTAAATTAAAATTGCATCTATATTTCTTCTCTCGGATATGTAATAAAGCAAATGTGGAATTCGTAATCAGTAATCCGTAGCATTTCAAATCGTTAGATGAGGCGAAATAGTAGCCCCAGCTGGTTTATAAATTTGGAAATGACGTGCGCACACAATGTGCACGTCTCCACACATAAATAAATAAATGTTCTTCCAACTCAAATTATATATATCTATGAATGATAAGCAACGAACGATACCAAATATAGACCACACCGAGCAATAAGAACAGAATACGTATGATTTCACAAATTATTACACTGTAATGAGCTGGGATCGACCAGAATATAATGAATGACCATCAAAGAAAAATAACCCAAAATAGGCTAATGCAAAGAACCATGTTCATCTAACCTGGCTGAATTACTCCGGCACTGTGAAAGTTTATTGCCGAGCATTGAACCCTAAGGCCTACAACAAGTCATAAATAACCCCGAAAAGAAACGTAAGTGGTTAGATGAACCCCAATAACGGGCGAGTAGCCAACCCAGCACAAGAGAAAATCATGTACTAAATAATCAAATTTTTCCTATTTTTAAAAATAATTTTTCCAGTGTAGAAAAATGTGAGGTATTTTTCTCACATCGTACCGTCAACTAGACGGCGGTCTCACTACTTAAAGGTAGGAGTTTATAATTACCAATTATCTAACATTCCTTGTCATCGATCCAGTAACGGATTCGTTCATCGTAAGATTATGTTTATGATTGTTATTATTGTTTACTCATTATCGCATGAATGCTGATCAATCAAGTACCGCTCATTCTTCTTGTTCCCTTCTCTTCTTATTTAACCCATCCGTCGTCTCCGTTTTACAGTTTGCATTCCTTAACCCTAACCCATTATTTAATCTTTGCACGCAGATCCAAGTCGGGAAAGTGAAATGCCCCAAAGGACCAAAGACCATTTTCCATGTTAGATGAGGTTTGCTGCGATGTCTATGCGTGATTGTATATATATGATTATATCATAAGTTAGTTTGTACTTACTGTTATAACCAATAGACTAATGTTCATTGATTATATAGATAAGTAAATGTCTTTAAAACCATTGTGATTGGATAATTGCATTGTGATTCAAGAAATAAAAAAAGGAACAAAAAGGAGTTTTTATTTGGTGCTGTTGTTTGGGCCGTATGCGGAAGTTGAAATGTGAAAGGAAATTGCCATTGATAGCAAAGAACAGAAAAGGAAAAAGTAAGATTTTTTATTTTTTTTGGTGTCGAGATGAAATGACAAAGAGACGAAAAGAGAATGCAATGAAAGGAACAAAAAAAAAAAATTGATATTGAAATGAAATGGAAAAGAAAGAAAAAAAAATCCTTTTTTTTTGGAATGATGATGATGATGATGATGATGATGATGATGATGATGATGAT
>JARLJN010000084.1 GCA_031291255.1 Gammaproteobacteria bacterium | reverse complement strand
TCTTAAAGAAAAAGAAAAACTAAGAAATTGGAGGTTCATTTGAATGCCTTCTAACAAACAGCCCATAAACTTTCTCAATTATCCTTTGCTCAAACGTTTTCTTAAAAGCTCCTTATACCCAAGAATCTTCCAATGGATCACAGTTTTAGTTTTTGGGGTAATCATGGTAGAAACTTTAGCAGGTCCAGCAAGCGTTGGCGAAAACTTTGGTTCCGCTGCCACTTGGGTTCTTTGGTGGCCATTAATCCCTTTTTTCTTCTTTCTACTGGGTCTGCGGGGCCTCTTGGAAGGACTTATCGACTCCTGCTTCAAAACCCAATGCTTCACACACATAGTAGGCAGTCGCTAGAGGCAAGATAGTTGCCGCAAAAATCGACGCGTTAAAAAGCCCAAAGGCAAATAGTACTGAGGCATATTGACCAGCTAGTGGACGCAAAGCAATTGCAGCGTCTTTAGCATCATTGATGGATACACCCGCAGCCTGCATCGTAGCTGCCGTTGTGACAATAATAAATATAGCTACAATATCCGTTATGAGACATCCAACAATTACATAAACCTTAGCGGACATTTAAAGACTGATTCGGAACCACCAATGTCCACTAAGGCAATTTAGCGGACATTTTTAAAGATATTTTGCGCTTATGAACATCATAAATCGCTAAAGGTTACGCAAAGCAACGGCCTTCTATCATAAGGACACTGGTGCTATTGGCCGACATCGCAGTCAATCAGAACCCAATCCTCAACTTATTGAAACGGCAAATGTTTGGGACATTTTTGGATTCAAACCAGTATAAGTTAAAACCGCAACGTAATCTCCTTTTTTATAGATAAATTCCTTATCTTCGTAATCCTTTCCTTAGTAGACTCGTGTTTAGAAATCCAGTTCAGACGGCAATGTTCTAATTCTAACCTTGTCTTACGATTGTCATCAAATAGTATAAGGAACTATTTGGTTACGGTGCCGAGTTTGAACTATTCGCTTGCAATTGATTACCAATTGCGGCTATTCCAAAACCAATGACTTTGAAAATATCTCCGATGACTGTAAAACTACTGCCTTTTAGCATTAAAGGAGATACTTTAGAATTAGTTAGTTGGCATAGTTCTACTAATTTAATAATTGCTACATGAGCAAAGATTATATTTGCAATAAAGAAAAGCCAGCTTGCTAGTGCTGTTGTATTTGCAGAATTATCTTTTGTGGATTTAATGATAGATTGTTCTGCTTGATAAGTTGATATTATAGCTAAAAGTGTCCCAATGAGGAACAGAATATCACCGGATCTTTGTTGGTGGACCAAACTTAAATCGACATCTTCTTTTAATATATTTAATCACTTCACTTCCAATAATTTACAATTACTTAGACGATCTATGATATGAAAACAATCTAAGGTTTGTGCTGTATTTATGAAATACTTAACGCCATAGGGCCTTTCTAGTAACCGAAAATGACATATGTGTCGCCCCGCTTTTTCATCATATATTGGCAAAACTAAATTCATTCTCCAACAATAAATAACTTACCTTTTTATATATTAAGTCCTATAACTTGCGATATGGAAAGTTATGGAGATACTGTTTCCTTAAAACAGCCGAATGTGAGCTTGAGCGTCGATTTGGCTGTTTTCATTTTCTACACATTGGCACTCTTTGAGCGTGTTTTTGTTTGAAAGGCCAAAGTTCGTTTTTCTCCCGTTCAACGCCGATTTACCATGCCGTCTAATCCTGGATTTTGAGGAAAATTCTCCAAGCAGCGGACATACTAAAAGCTCACAATTGCTGGATTAGCGAAGCCTTTTGGCGGGATGGGCATTAATAGCCAAGATTTCAGGGCACACTTGAGTGATTTTCTTAAAAAGCGATTATTTCAGGGATTCATCTTCTTGCATATTTTGCGCAATGCAGACAAAGCGCCTGTTTATGGAAGTTGGATGATTGAGGAATTATTCGAGCATGGATATAAATTAAGTCCGGGTACGCTGTATCCTATATTGCATAACCTTGAAAATGAAGGTTTAATTGAACACTATGATAAAAATGTTGCGAGTGAAATCCGTAAATACTATGTTGTAACAGAATCAGGTAAAAAATAACTAATTGAGGCCGAGAAATATCTGGCTGAGTTGATTGGAGAGATTAGTATTGCACAGGAGGATGACGATGTTTGAATTTATTGATGTAAAATACAAGGATGTACTAGACCTACCGACGCTTGATATAGAACAGGAGAAAATAACAACTCTTGTAGGTCCAAGCGGAAGTGGTAAAACAACTATTTTGAGAATGCTAAATAAATTGATTTCTCCCACACAGGGTAGGATTATATTTAATGGAAAGGATTTGAGACAGATAAATTCTGTTGACCATCGTAGACATGTTAGTATGCTTTCTCAAAGTCCTTCTATATTTGAAGGGAGCATCAGAGACAATTTAAATGTAGGGTTAAGATTTCAGGAAAGGGAGTTACCAAGCGATGAAGCATTAAATCACATCTTAGAACAAGTGAAATTAAACAAGTTGCTTGAAGGTTCTGCTACTACCCTTTCAGGAGGAGAAAAACAAAGGCTTGCTTTAGGCCGCATACTTCTCCTTAATTCTGAAGTTTATCTTCTTGATGAGCCATCTTCAGCTCTGGATGATGAAACAGAGGACATCATTATTCAAATGCTGACAGAACGTGTAAAGAAAGAAAAGAAGACAATTGTTATGGTAACCCATACAAAAGCAATTGCTGACAAATATTCCGACACTATCATCGAGATATCGAAAGGTAGATGCTTAAGCTGGAGGGGCAATAATGAACGGAATAATTGATTTAACTGCTTTGCATGTTGGGCTTGCATATCTATTTGTTTTAATTGTTCTTGCAATTGTAAAAATACGAGGAATAAATAGAGAAAAAGAAATCATTATTTCTTCTTTTAGAATGACATTACAGTTGATTTTGACCGGTTATATTCTCGTGTATGTATTTCACTATCCCAATCCGTTCATTACCGGAGGAATTATTTTTTCGATGGAATTTTTTTCGATCTATACCATTTTTAAAAAATTTAAAGGTAAATTATCAACTCCTTTAAAGAAAGTTATTGGATTTTCTATGAGTATAGGTACTTTATCTTGTCTTATATATTTTTTATTGGTGGTAGTCCGGATTTCTCCTTGGTATAATCCGCAATACTTTGTGCCAATAGCTGGAATGCTCATCGGAAACCGATGACTGGAATATCCCTTGGCGTTAAATCCTTGCTTGAAGGAATGACAACACAAAAAGCACTGGTGGAAGAAGCACTAATACTTGGAGCAACACCTCAGGCTGCAACTAGAAAAATAATCAATAGTACTTTTGATGTTGCTATTATGCCTACAATTCAATCTATGGTAGGAATGGGAATAGTTTTCTTGCCGGGGATGATGACAGGTCAAATCCTTTCCGGTACTTCACCTACAACTGCCATAGCTTACCAAATAGCCATAATGTTTGGAATTCTTGGCGCGGTGGCACTTACTGTTATCTTATTGCTTCAGTTGGGTTATCGTACGTTCTTCAATAAAGAAGATCAATTAAATGAAGATATCAGCGAATAAATCAGGTTTAATAATTTGGATTTTTAGAAGGGAAAACGGAATCCCATGGATCAATCTTCCCGTTATTCAAGCCCTTTCTCTAGTATTTATACATACCGAGGTATCCGAAGGATTCTGACTAAGTATTCAGAGAAAGCCGGGCTAGTACGGAATCTATCTCCTCATAAATTACGGCAACCCCCTTGTCTCTATTAAAAAAACAAGAAGAATATTAATCAATCAAGTTTATCGCCTTGGATTACCGATGCATACCGACTAGTTTGCGGGTGGTGACAGCGACGCTGGTATTACCCCTATCAGTGAGTTGGTATTTTCTTCAGATTAAAACTTTTACCAACTTGCGATGGGGCTTGCTTATGCATTACGCTAATGGCTCCTACCGAAACTATCTCAGTAGGAGCTTTTTGTGTTTTTTAAAGGAGGAATAAGATTAAACAATGCGAAGTATCATGGTAATTGCTTTTGGCGGTGCTTTAGGAGCACTGTAGAGGCTATAGACAGAAGGGATTTTTATAGATATCTTGTTTTGTCGAGCGAACACTAAGGGGTTTCTAACTTAGCTAAGCAACTCCGCTGAAGACCCATTTAGTGTCCATAGTGTGAATAAGGGACTGCTTCTCCACGACTTCACTCTTTCGATCAAACCGAAGTTTTACATCCTTTAATTGATTATTTCAACTTCGCATTATTCTTAAACCCTTCAGTATGGATGATGCCGCCCAACTTGGTGGTGGACGGCATTTGTAGAATAATGCGAAGTAAGTTGTAGGTCTTGTTTTCAAGGAGGTAAAACATGGATTACATTTCATCGAAAGAAACTTTGTTGAGGTGGAGCATTTCAGAACGGCGCATCCAAAAATTGTGCGAGGAAGGCCTGATTAACGGCGTAGTTCGGTTCAGCAAGGTATGGGCAATTCCCAAAGATACCATAGCTGCGTGTCGTCGTCATATCGTTGGTTTTAAATCTGACGGAACAGTTACCAGTTGGCAATCATTCCCCCAGTTCTACGACCGGAATACAACGATACTATTCGTATGTATCAGAATAAGGGCAAGCCAGAGCCATTCTATGATTTCATTGCCGAGCGGGTGTACGAAACGCAGAAAGAGATCATGAGACTGCTGCATATTCCATTTCCTAAAATGATATAGCTTAACTCGAACTCTGCGAATTTCAACCAATAGTTGTGACAGAGCCACAATGTTTAATCTGCTTAAAACGCTGAAAAGCCCAGTATTACTGGACTTTCAATTGTATCAATTATTGAGTTATTATTTGGCACACCACAAGTGGTTTTTCACTTTGCTGATTTTAACCTGGCTATATCTCCCCAATTATTAGCAGTAACCAATTCAATTGTGGATAAATCCTTTTTAATAGCAACTTGACCAAGATTTAATTCTTCAACTTTAATAGCCACCTTTTCGAGTTCTTCATGATGCTGTTTCGCAAGAGTTTTTAAATCAATGAAATGTTGGTCATGCTCTCTTAGTTTATTTTTTATATCCTTAAAATTTTCATCAATTTTTTTAAAACTTTCCAATATTAACTTCTGAAATTCTTCATTCTCCATTTTACACCCGCTCTCACTCTTCCTATTAATGTCATTATACCATATCAGAATATGGTCAATCAACATGGGTAGTTAAAGGTGAAAACCTATAATATCAACCTGCATTTGAGTCAGATATAGGCTATGTCAAAGCACCCTCTTGAGAAATGGTTCAACAATAATGAGTTTAATCAAGAAAGAGCCAGAACCGTGAATGCTCTGGCTCTTTCTTTCCCGTTTAGTATTTGCTTTCAGATGATATGTCTTAGAGAGAACTAGCTTCAGATACGCATTATTCTTAAACCCAGTAGTAGAACAGACGATGTTAAACGGAAATAGAGCGCCAAAGTAGATACGACGAAGAAGGGCCCCGACACTCGGCGTTTGCCCACAGGACATTCGTCCCTGCGGGGAGAATGCCCTGTGGACTCCAGTTTATTAGTGCGTGGTTGTCCCATGCATATCCTCAGCCCTTTGGGCTTGTGGTATCCCTCGTGACGACCTTGCCAACTAACCCAGCTGTTCAATCAAGAAGCCTAAGCTCACGGTTCGAATGGCTTAAAATTGTTTCCAAAGTGGCTCATTTATACCAACGTTTTTCTAAAAATGCAGTAAATTAGAACATATTTACTTTTGACATATTCACATTGAAGTAGATGTATAAATATCTAGTTGGATACTTTGTTTGGCGGCAAGTGTATCGAAACGAATTTACAATGGATTTGTGCTAATTTTGGATACACTAATCAAGTAACTTGGTGGCAAATTTTATATCACCTGCAGGGAGTGAGATATTGTGTTCGCGAGAATTGTTCGATGCCCCAACAAAAACTATTGGTATTATCCACTGGTTGGTAAACTTATTGAGTTAACCGGTGAAAAATGGGTCGATGATGGCCTTCACGAAAGGGCATTTGTACCGGGTGTCGATGATCAGGTTCCGTTATCAGAGATCAGCTACACAACCGTATCTAGTGGCGATGTGTGCGCAACTGATATTGAGATAGTGCAATAGAATGATGTAGTTATTTTCCAATGCCCGCGCTTCTCTTTAGCAGAGAAGATCGGGCATTTTATCTTCAGTTTAAAGTTTGCAACTCACTAAGCGTAACAAAGCGATAACCCTCAGCATTTAATTCATTAATCACCGGCTCCAAGGCCATGACCG
>JARLJN010000083.1 GCA_031291255.1 Gammaproteobacteria bacterium | reverse complement strand
CATTATTAACAAAACATATGACTTCCAACAGCGTTGTTTGCTCCATCCCCTGCGGTATGATGGCTGATTTACTCACTTTACAGTTACCAGAAAATATTAAAGAAATACGATTTGTAGGAATCGATCTTGATGAAATGACATGTCAATTAGCAAGAGATCTAGCAAAACAAACACGTAGCAACACTCACTGCAATTTTTTCCAAAAAGACGCGTGGAATCTTGGTATTGAAAATGAATTTGATATTATCACCACAAATGGTCTAAACATTTATGAGAAAGATGACACACGTGTCGTAGCGCTTTACCGTGGTCTTTATAACGCACTAAAAGTGAATGGAACGTTAATCTGCAGCGCACTTTCTACACCCCCCTCTGCTGACGCACAAACCGAATGGGATATGTCTAAGATCGATCAACCTAACTTACAAACTGCCGGTGCACTATTTAGAACTGTATTAGAAGCTACTTGGGCAAATTTCCGATCCTCAGAAAAAACCTGCGCCCAACTAAAAGAAGCTGGGTTTGAAGGTGTAGAAATTCATTGGGACAGTCAACGAATCTTTCCAACTTTTACGGCGAGGAAAACTGCATTACGTTGTTAATTTCAATAGCCGAAATACATCCGGGGTCTACCATTGGATTTTAGCAGGTGACGACTCCGTCAGTAATGTATATCATACGCCCTGACGGAGTCGTCACCTGCTAAAATCCAATGGTAGACCCTCTATACTTATTAAATGATTTTCAGAAAACGTGTCAGTCCTAGCTCCTTTTCCTATCTGCTCACTACATTATAAATATTAGATATTTCAGTGAGTTTTGAAATTTATATGTCCCAAATTGACGATATCTGTACATGTGCTATAATTAATTATATGTCCTAAATTGGCGATATTACTTATGAGAGTAAAATATCAAGAAAGCATAGAATACAAAGCCCTAAACCGCCTAAAAGCAATTCGTGGCAGTGTAGTGCTACGCAAAGACTTCAACGACCTCGGCTCCTACCGACAAATAAGCCGCGCATTAAAAGAATTAATTGCAGAAAAAAAACTAGTAAAAATTGGCGCTGGTATTTATGCTAAAGCATATCTCTCAAAATACTCCGACATCCCCCTCGTCAAAAACGGCACTGACTCCACCCTCAGAGAAGCATTAAAGCGTTTAGGCGTTGCATATGAGCCAGGCAGCGCAGAAAAGGATTACAACGAAGGCAAATCAACCCAAGTTCCCGTGCGCAACATCGTGAAGCTCAAAAGCCGTTGCCGTCGACGTATTGGTTATGGAAACAGTGAACTAATATTTGAGAAAAAAATTAATGCTAAATAAAAAAGACCTAATTGAATTAATTTCAATAACGCGCCAACATATTAATTTAAATGATGCTGTAATTGAAAAAGATTATTATGTTACTCAAGTCATTCATGCTATTTCTGATATAGAAAGTGAATATTTCCGATTAGTATTTTGCGGTGGTACCTGCCTTGCAAAAGCACACAGAATTGTTAACCGAATGTCTGAAGATGTCGACTTTAAAATTCAAGTAAAAAAAACGAATGTGATTTTAAGCAAATCTCAGCTTATGAAAGAGCTAAAAAAATTTAGATCACAAATTAAGTCAAAACTAATACTTCCTGGTTTAATTACGAGTGAACCAATCGTACGAAATGAAGGTCAATATTCGCGAATTGAAATCAACTACCCTTCTGCCTTTTCCACTAGCACTGGATTAAGACCACATATTTTATTGGAATTTACCTTATCTGATATTCGTCTTTCAGTTGCAAATTTGTCAGTCAAAACACTAATTGAAGATACTCTAAAAAACATCGTTATATTTACACCTTCATCAACTCAGTGTGTTTCAGTGGAAGAAACCGCCATTGAAAAATGGGTTGGCCTCACTCGCCGAATCATATTAATTGAACGTAATCGTCACTATGACGATTCAACTTTAGTACGACATATTTATGATCTAAACTCGATTAAGTCAGCAAATAGAATAAACGCCAACTTTTTTACTTTAGCCAATGCAATTGTCACCAATGATGCAACACAATTCAAAAATCAACACCCTGAATACTCCACTGATCCAGGTGCTGAAATTAGGCAATCACTAGCGATACTGAAAAATAAACTACTTTGGAAAGAACGATATCAAGAATTTATTGAGATAATGGTATATGACAATACCACTGCAATAGAGTATGAAAATGCGATAAATATTTTAGAAAACATTAGCGCAAGAGTAATTGATTCCTTACATCAATAACACCACTACCAAATTCTTGTCGTATTTAAGGGTTGGGGGTCAGGTCAAATCGCCCCATGCCCCATCTTTGCTGACCCCTCTACTCTTTCCGGCACGGGTTGATGTACGCGCCACCCATGTAGTAGTACCATGGCACCAACACTATCAAGCACCTGGATAAAAAACACATGGCGTTAAAAGCGACTATACACAAAGCTGAAATAATTATTAGCGACATGGATCGCGGCTATTACCACACCCATGCATTAACGTTGGCACAGCATCCATCGGAAACACTAGAGCGATTGATGTTGCGACTTGTGGTATTTGCGTTACACGCCAATGAGCAACTTGGATTTACTCGTGGTCTTTCTGCTGTAGATGAACCTGAACTTTGGCAGAAAAGTGATACGGGTGATATCGAGTTATGGATTGAGCTGGGAGAACCTGATGAACGCCGTCTACGTCAGGCATGCGGTCGCGCCAGACAAGTTTGGTTATATACTTACGGTCGCGGCTCAAATGTTTGGTGGAAGGGCATGCAAAACAAAATTACTAGCCTGAAAAATTTGCGTATATTACGCATTGCTTCAACGACACTAACAGAACTCGCCAAACTTCATCAACGTAACATGCAATTACAAGCAACGGTGCAAGATAATCAACTATGGCTATCAAGCGGTAACCAGTGCGTCCTGGTAGAAGGAGAGCGGTTATTTGGGATAAGCTAGGAAATACAGGGTTAAGTCTCGACAATTGAAATCAAACATGATTGTGCTACTTAACCTCATTCGTTTTATCCAACTATCCAACCAGAGCCAAGTTTTGAATTAAGTTAGCATATGTCCTCATTCACGACTTACCCCCTAGACCCACTCGTCTTTTTTGTTTATAACATTAGTTATCAGCCTTAATTTTCTCTTCACGCGCTCTACGCTATCAGGAGGATCCAAAAACATGAAATGGACAACCCGTTTAATTGCGATTTTACTTTTTTGTATCGGTATTTGTTCTTCCGTGCATGCCGAATCTAAAGTTGAAGTTAAAACAATTAATGTTGGTGACATTAAGATGGCATATTATATTCGAGGACAGGGCAAACCATTGATCATGATCAATGGTTTTATTTCTACAATGAGCTTGTGGGATCCTGCCTTAGTAGACGAACTGGCAAAACACCATCAACTTATTTTGTTTGATAATCGAGGCGTTGGATTATCAACAGACACAAAGAAAAACAATACAACCATTCCACAAATGGCAGATGATGCTGCCCTACTCATTAAAAATCTAGGTTACGAAAAAGTTGATGTATTAGCCTGGTCTATGGGTGCACGTATCGGGCAACAATTACTGATTAGACACCCTAATATAGTGAGAAAAGCAGTGCTTTGTAGCGCAAACCCAGGCGGAAAGCATGAAGATAAAACAGCTGAACGCGTTGAAAGCAAATTAAATAATCCGAATACGCCTAAAATGGAAAAAATTGGTTTAGTCTTCACTGATGATAAAAAAGGAAAATTAGCAGCTAAAGAGTGCTTAGCTAGATTAAAAACCGCTGTTGCTGCGGGAACTATTCCCGATGATTTCAGTGTAAATAAAGAAACAATCATGCGCCAAAATCGCGCGCGTACCGTTCTTTGGAGTAACGATAATGAAAATTTCAGTGCTCTTAAAAATATCAAGAATCCCGTGTTGTTAACAGATGGGCGCAATGACATAATCGATTTGCCAATAAATTCAGTCCTTATTGCAAATCAAATCCCCTATGCATGGTTAGCCTTTTTTCCTGGCGGGCACGCTTTCTTATTTCAGGAACATAAACAATTTGCAGATTTAGTAGATGTATTCCTGCAATAAAAGATTGCAAAGGTGCAAAGGGGTGAAATCGCCCCCATACCATTACCCACAAGTTAACATAAAAACATCCTATTATTAGGTTACAATCTCGTCCTTTGGAAACTAAAGGACGAGCTAACAATGGATTGGGTAATTGAAGAACTATCAAATTTAACACTGGGTGATAAGCGTTTAAATAAACGAGCTCAATCACTTTTATCTAAGTTAAGTCGCAAAGCTACTGACAGTATTCCCGCCGCATGCAACAGCGCTGCAGAAACTAAAGCCGCATATCGATTTTTTGATAATGAATTAGTCACACCAGAGAAGATTCAGGACACCCATTTTAAGGCAACTCTAGATAGAATGAAGGGGTGTTCCGTTGTGTTACTCCCTCAAGATACAACGGTATTAAATTTTAGTAAGCAGCATGCGCGCAAAGACGTAGGGCCCACCACCAAAGACTCAAGCAAAGGAATGCATTTGCATTGTGCGATAGCTATTACGCCTGAAAAAGTTTACTTAGAGGCTGTATCGATTAAGCAATGGCATCGTGAAGAATTACAAAAATTAACTAAAAAAGAGCGCCAAAAGAAAAATTACAACACACCAATAAAAGAAAAAGAAAGTTACCGCTGGTTAGAAAATTATAAGCTTGCAAATGAATATGCTGCATCACTACCCGCCACTAAAATAGTAAGCATCGCAGATCGTGAAGGCGATATTTATGATATTTATTCTGACGCCAATAAAGTATTTTCTGAAAATGGAGCAAAAGCTTTTTATTTAATTCGAGCTAAAACAAATAGAAAGGTTTGCACTGAAGAAGGCGCGATGACAGATAAAAAAATCAAAGAAACCTTAAAAAGTGAAGTGCCACTAGGCCAACTGGTGATTAATGTTTCTGAAACAAAAAAAAGAAAAGCGCGAGCGGCGCACATGACAATTTATTCAAAAGAAATATGTATAGCACTACCAGATAAAATGAAAAAAGATAAAAACTATAAACCTATCAAAATAACCGCTATTTTATGCACCGAAAACAATCCTCCAGCTACAGGAGAAGCGATTGAGTGGCTGTTAATTACTAATTTGTCTGTTCTAAATTTTGAAGAAGCGTGTGAGAAAATACAATGGTACGCATGCCGTTGGCAAATTGAAATATTTTTTAAAATATTAAAAAGCGGGTGCACTATTGAAAAATTACAACTGACTGATAAAAACTTTAGTGCTTGTTTGAATTTTTATATAATTATTGCATGGAGAATATTATATGTTGTTATATTAGGTCGTCAGTCACCAAATGTTTCATGCGAATGTGTTTTCAGCAAATAAGAATGGCAAACAACTTACATCGTAACCTATAAACAAAAACCTCCGTTATCACCACCAACATTAAACACGATGATTAGAATGGTTGCTGCACTAGGAGGATATTTAAATCGCAAATCAGATCCTGAGCCAGGTGTTAAAACAATGTGGATTGGATTCAGAAATATGCAAGAACACCTCAGAGCTAAAGAGGCGTTCGAAGCTGTTTATGGGCGGACTTGTGGGTAATGATATGATCGCCCCATGCCCCCATCTTTGCTTTGCTGGATGGGGCATGGGGCGATTTGACCCTAATGCCTATTGTAAGGCAATGCATAGCTCAAATATCGGATTAATTTTTTATTAATCCGATTATTTGAAATTATTAATTACCTAAACTTTGAAAGATGTTGATTAACTAATTCAGTCATTCCGCTTTCATTGGATTCTTCTGATCTGTCGTTAAAAACATCATTCACGGTGCTCTTAAAAAGAATTGTCCTAAGCTCAGTAAGTGATTGCGCTTTAGCGGATCGACTTTTCAGATTGGCGGCATTCTTAGAGGCAAAAAAGCTTAATGTTGAGGTTTGAAATACATTTAAGTCATTAATTAAGTTTGTTCTCTTACTTAAAAAATCACTTTTTTCATCACTAAACGGAAAAGCGAAACTGTTAATTAAGGGTAATACATCGTTAACTGGCAAATTTTCTGATTGTAATGACAACACACTCATACTTAATGCTTCATTCACTTCGGAACTTAGTTGTTCTGTCTTCCATGAGAGAAAAGCTTCTCTTGTCATCTGATATTTTTTCATGCCTTGTCGAATCTTGTCTTCCGCTAAAATCAGCTCGCGCATTTCTGGGCAGACAAATTTTCTGAGAGGATTGTTCTCTACTTTTGCTTCTTCATTTTCATTTTCATCTTCACTATCGCTATCAACCATTTCAGAGTGTGGTAGAGGATTTTCTTGATAATAATTAATTCTAGCGAGTAATTCTGGATAAAGCTCATCAGGACAAACACTCAATGTTGTTAGCGCTTTGTCTTTTGTTTTGAGCTGCTTCGAAAAAATAACTGCATCTATCATACCATTTTTCATATCTTCAGGATTATTCGCTAATAATATGGGTTTGACAGCGTGCCAATAGACTGCCATTTGATTGCCCTGAATAGCTCCTCGCATAGCATGTTCTATAGCGTCTAATTTATTATTATTTTTAACAGCTAATTTAAACATTAATAAAACTGATCTTAGATGACCTTCTTCTGCTAATTTTTCCGTGGCGGTATAATAATCATAGCCATCAACAAACCTCGTTTTTTCTAAATTTATTCCTTCTGCTTGTATAGCTTTTAATTCAGCTTCATTTTCATCTATAGCGGCTTGGTAAATTCGATAATATAGAGCATTTTGTTCAGTATGGTCATCTTCTGGATTAGGGCCAAGCTCAATCATAGAGCGCTCTTCTTCTGCTTCTTCCATATCATTTACTGCTTGTGGAAGTTCTGCCAACTCACTTTCCTGATCATTTCTTGATAACATTTTTTTCAACTCCGGTATAAAATTAAGCTCGAATTTTACAGTATGTTCAAAATAAATCAAACTAACCGCGCTACTTTTTTGTCGACAATTCTGAATAAACAGTGTCAAGTACTAACATACAACAGACCTAACTTGTTATATTATATGTTGGTACTTGACACCGTTTTTCTCGTTTTTCGTTTTAAAAAAGGATGTTTGAGTGACCATGCCAAGCGAAACTAACACTATTGTTTTTTTAGTTGGATTAGGCGCACCCATTGATCTCTACAGCGATCTCATTAAAAATATACGAGAGCTGATTCCACACGAGGCATTCCATGTTTTGCAATGGTGGAACCAAGATGATTTTGGAAAAAATGAATTAAATCGATATTTGAAAAATACAAATGCCATTCTAATTGGACATAGCGCTGGTGGATCCATAGCCATCCAGGCTTTGGCAGATGCGCCTGATGTGGTACGGCGCGTTGTCATGTTTGACTCTCACACGCTTAAAGGAATTAAACCCTTACCCTCGATAGAAAAATTTTTAGATATATTACTTAGCCCTGGTAGTGCAGAAGTCATCAACAAAGTAAGAAATGCTTATCTGCAACTCGTAAAAGATAGCACAGCGTTTGATAGGGCTTTGGAATTTTTATCTCTATGGGTGAAAAACAATCTTCCTGAAGTATGTTCCAAGATTAAAGCCATGCAAGATCACACCGTCCTGCATATGGGGTTTACAAATTCACAGTATCAAGTGTTAGATGCCGAACATGAAAACGAACTAAAAAATTTTTGGGGGCAGTACAATATCGATACCCAATTCCTTCCCATGAGCCATTTTGATTTGATCACGCCAAGCCGCGCAAAATTGATTGCCCAAAAAATTTCTAGCTGGTTGAGCGAGACGTGACCCTTACCCCTTTTATTTTCCATTATAACCCAACGGTGTCCCTAGGCCTGTAGTAAAGTCATATCCTTGCAAGCTGGGATAACCATTGTTGCCAGTTGTTATATCTGTCCAATAGGAATGGTAATTTTTTAAAGCGCCATTGTAGATCATAGCTAACTCTTGGCTTGTAGACGTGGCACCTGTATGTGCGGAATTAATAATCCCAGCAAGTGCAGGAGCGGCAAGACTAGTGCCTCCATTTTTCACCCATTGCCCGCCATCAGGACAATCACTGGTTGGGCAATAAAATATAGCAGTCTTTTGATCCGCAAAAAAAGATATATCCGGTGTTCCTCGTGTATTGCCTACTATCTTTTGAACACTATTTTGAAATGAGGGACGCGGCTCATAAAGACTAGGGCCGCCACTGCCGCCACTGAATTTTGTACCCGCAGGAATACTCGCGTTACTCCAAGAAGTTTGACTTAAGAAGTTACCTGATCCATCTCGTAAAATATTCGCTCCACCCGCTGAGATGACATTAGGCGATGAAGATGGATATCTCGCTGGCGCTGAATAATCTCCGCTGCTAGCGACATAAATAATGCCTGGTGTTTGAAAATAAGAATCGTATGCAGCTTCTCCAGGAAACTCTGAAAAAGACCAGCTGTTAGAAACAATTCCACCACCCGCTGCAGCCACAAGTCGACTCGCACAGGTCACAGCTGGAATTGCACCATCTATCGCACTAAATGGATCTGCTTCTACCATATAGATACTTGCGTTCGGAGCCATAGCATGCGCCCACTCTATATCTATTTCATGTTCAACACCGCCTGTGATAGTGGCTGGAGGAGTTCCTGTGGTACTACATGTAGAAGCATAATATGTCTGAAAACATGGACCGGTCACACCTGGGCCGCACTGGGGTAATGGTGGCAATCCGAAATGTTGAGAAAAATAATTAAGCTCGGTTAATGCATAAGGATCATGTCCACTTTCAGTCACAGCTATCACACCCGAGCCACCCGTGGGCACAGTCTTCGCAAGACTAATAGCGCAGCCTGGAACAGAAGGCGTTAATCCATAAACACAAGCGAGTGAGCCTGGTGTCTCAGCATCTGCTGCTGGTGGCGCTATACTCAGTTGATGAACGTTTTTGCTATGTGCTAGTGGAACATACAAAAAAGAAAACAATAATATGGTACTAAACAAGCGAGAAAAAAACATTTTCTACAATCTCCAATTACATAACAAACTCAACATGAGCATCAAAACTTTAATTACAAAAAAACCCACCGGCTATGCAGGTGGGTTTTGTATTAGGTACCTTAACTTACTCAAAAAAAATATGCTATGTAACTGCTAATTATATATAAATTTATCTATGTTTCAGTTTTTAACGTCCATTTCATGTCAAAAAAAGTTTTTTTCATAATGACCTCCTAGATTGATAATTTATTTATTAATATTGATAAATTTAGGAGTTAAACTATTTATGTTTCTGTCATCAAATTCCATCTTGCAAATTTTGTATCACACTTCATCGTTATCACCTCCATGAGTAAATTAACTTAGCAACATATCACCTTATAAATTTACTTTACTATGTTTCTTTATGTAACATCCAATGTGCAGTTATTAAATGATTAGCAACCATAATCACCTCCTGTATGTAGACATAACACAGATAAAAACTATGAATTAAAAATTTGCTTTTTTAAGGTGGTAAATTTATTTATTCATCACCTTGATCACAAGTGTAGACCTTCTAATTATTTATTTCAAGTTTACAGATGAAAAAAAATTTAAATAAAAAAATTATTTCACTCTTGAAAAAAAAATAACTAATCAATATTTATTTATATCTTGAAAATTTTTTCGATTCACTGATTTCAAAATACGAATGACAATCAACATGTGTTATGCATATGCAAATAAAAAATTCGTTCCAATAAATTTTTTTTATTTGATGAAGACTAGCCATGTTCTTCACTAAATAATTTAATGATTTTATTTTTTGGTTTTGTTACTTAAAAAAATTTCTACCGCATACAACAGATGTATATTCTATAAAGTGATGGCGTCAGTTGTATTTAGCCTAGCGCGGACCCCGCGTATAAGCCAAAAGCCACATAGAGATGAATTATAATCATAACTTGATTTGTAGTATAAAATAGAATCACGCTTGGCTAGTTGCAATATAAATCAATATTACATATATCCGATCAAACCTAGCATTATGATCTATAATATAAGTAGTCATCCTTAGTTATGAAGGAAAGGACAATGAACCAAGCAAAGAAAAATGTTCTAAGTGATTGCATCACTGCGATAAAAGAGATGCATGACTCAGATTACAGTTATAGAGCTTCATCACTTGCATTTTCCACTCTGCTATCGTTAGTTCCCATGATCTCCGTATTTGTTTTTATCATGACAAAAGCCCCTATTTTCTCAAGGCTGAACATACTCGCAAAAGATTATGTCATAGAAAATTTTGTGCCTGCTTCTAGTAGTCAAATTCTTATTTATTTAGACAGGTTTTCTCACCTAGCGACTAAGCTGCCGATTTTCAGTATTCTATTTTTATTTGTTACAAGTACATTTCTAGTTATTACCATTGATGATTCAATGAATGCTATTTGGCACAATCGAGCAAGAAAAAAAGATTTAACACATCTGATTATTTATCCCTTTATGATGTTATTTATACCCATTTTTATAGTCACATTCGCATTATTAAGCTCGTTTTTATTTTTTCTATTAAGCTATTTTCCTGCGATAAAAGTGATTACTTTTACAATTCCATTAATTATAAATACTATCATGCTTTACTTCTTATACTTTGTTACGTCAAACACAAAAATTTATTGGCGAGACTTATTGTTAGGAAGTGTTGTTGCATCATTATTACTTGAACTTTCTAAAATTGGTTTTGCATTGTATGTAAGTCAATTTTCAAATTACAATGCAATTTATGGTGCGATTGCAACTTTACCGATTTTATTAATCTGGCTTTATATTTTTTGGCTGATTATTTTATATGGAGCTGTTATTATTAAAATACGGTTACCAAAGCCATCATAGTTTATATGGATATAGACATGCCTTTAACACGTCATGATTTGCATACCTTTTGTGATCACGCAAAAAAAATTCAGAAAGAACGAACAATACCGAACTTTGTGCTTTCAATTATACACCCAGCGGAAAATATTATTTCAGCAAATGGATCACTCATCGATGAAAAAACATTGTTCCCTGTTGGGTCTATCAGCAAAGGATTTGCTGCGACAGTAGCTGCGCATTTAGTTGATAAAGGACTCATCGATTGGAATGATTCCATTAAAAAATTTATTGATATTAAGATGCCGAATGATATTGATTTAAGTGTACGTCAATTACTGAGTCACATTAATCCGTTTCCAGAGCACACTCTCACCGAAGCATCTGAATTTGGATTTTCACGAAAAGAATTGATAGAGAAATTACAATATATTGCAATTAATAATGAATTTAAATTTAGTTATCAAAACATTCTATTTTCATTAATTGCAGATATTGTTCAGAAAGTCAGTGGAAAAACATATCAAGATTATTTAAGTCAACACATTCTAATCCCTCTTGAAATGGTGACAACGACATCTGTCGAAAAGGACTACTTAGACAATAACAATAAAGCATCGCCTTATATTAAACATGATAATATCATTTCTAAAATTCCTTATTCGTCCTTTTGGCATACCATGGGGCCACCTTCGTGTATAGCAACTTCGATTACAGATTTAACGCGATGGATGAAATTTAATTTACAGATTGAACACAACACACTAATCAGTAAAAAATCCCTAGACGCTATCCATACTCCTCTTGCTCACTCAACACCGCCCTATGCAATGGGGTGGTGGAAGGCTGACGAACAAGGCTTGGTACTCAGTCATACGGGATCCGTTACTGGTTTTGATAATGCGATTGCAATTATTCCTTCGTGTAAAATAGGTATTGCTGTTTGTTCCAATTTATCAGGAGACAGATTCGCATATGATATGCTTAATGAGTTTATTAGACGTTTTTTAAATGAAAAGACTTTTAGTTGCACGAACGTTTTGCAACTTAAAATGCCATTATCACAACCTAAATTTCCGCTAAGAAAATTTATCGGTGATTTCTACCACCCCATACTAGAGAGCATTAAAATAACCTATAAAAATAATTCGTTACATCTTGAAATAGGAAAAAATAAAACGTTAGCAACACTGACACCCATTACATTATTACCTACTCATTCGAAAATAACACCTCAACTTTTTCAATTATCTCAACATGCCTGTTTTCAAATTAATTGGCAGAGTGGCATGGAAGCAGCAGGCAAAGTCTATTATGACAATGATATCGTTTCATTTTCTGAAAACAAAGATGGGGTGATTGACACCCTACTTTTATTTGCAGAAAGTATTAATACATCACTACTCGTCTGTAAACGCGTTGATATCTTAAATACGTTAATCCAAACTAATTCTTTTTTTAATTTGAAAAACAATCCTAGTGAGAGCAGTCATGCAAATAACCAAATAGCTTTATCGCAAAAGCCAGGCTGAATTAGAGTGCCTAGAAGGCAATCAAACTGCTTTAGGAGGATTTGCGAATGGTTTATATTGGACATCTACCGAACAAAATAAAAATTCAGCGCGTGCAATTTCTTTCGCCAACAATAGCACTCCTGTGAAAAGCAAATCTGGTTACGAACTTAATGTGAGGTGCGTACGTTCATTTACATCATAAATGATTTTATATGAGGCAGCTATGTAAACGTTTTTTCAAGTATTAATTGTCATCTCAAGCTGCTTAATAATCTCAATAAAGTTATCAAATGATGACTCCCTAATCATTCCTGAGTTTTCCATTTTATTAAAATCAGATTTCAAATTCTTAATTTCATCTAAACCAGGGATTAATCGAAATTTCTTATTTAAACAATCATCATAATTAGCGTAAGAAGCGTTGAAAAATGCTTTTTTATGGACAATCACATCTTCTAAAAGTTTACGATCTGATAATGCATTTTTACCAACCCAGCTTTGAAATAATTTTGCCAAATCATACCAATGTCTTGATAATCTCTCCGGGCTTGTATTTAATCTACCTCGATGACACTCCACATGAATTAATGTTGCTTTTTCCCAAAAAGTTCTTGAGGGATTCAGAACTTTAACTTGAGCAATAGGCAGTATAAGGTCACCTGTTACCTCACTTAATATTGTTTTAATCGTATGTACATCGCTAGGCAGAGTACTATTACATCCTCCAAACTCTATAAGAACATTGGTTTGCAAATACCCATCACCAGATTCAAATAAAGTTGGATAATGCACACGTAACTTTTCTCCATCTTCACTTAATTCAAGATTGAATGTTTCATTTGGAAAATAATTTTTAATGCATTCAGATAAGAAAGGTAATATCTTATTTCTTGTGTACTCTTTCATTTTTACTTCTAATTGCTCACGCAATTTTTTAAGTGCAGATTTACTGAGTGCTTCTGATAAATCAATATTGGGCAGTAATTCACGATAATCAATCGTAACATCAATGTCTTCTGAAAATCGATTAATTAAATTATAGACCTTCGATAATGAAGTCCCGCCTTTAAAAGCCATTGCAAAAGGAAAAGTAAATAATTTTTGTAATACCCAACAAATCCAAATATCTTATTCTATTATTTGTGACGGTATATTTAATTTTGTTGCAGCACCATCTAAAAGAGTGCGTTGCATTTCTTTTGAATAAGTAAAAAAATCATCAGCCATTTTCATTTTCTCTTTGATATTGTTTAAATGTTTCAGCCATCCAAGCAGGCATGTTTTCTATATACTTATACAATTTTGAAAACTCTTCTGACTTTAATCGCTGTTTTATCTTTGCAATAGCTTCCAAGTTTACTTCATATTTTCCTAAATACCACAAAGCTGAAATAACCAAACAGGTAGTCGTTCCAGGCTTTACTAATTTACTTGGACTAATGTGCTTAAGTATAATTTCTAAATTGCCCACTTTTATATGACGTGTATTGCCAGTGGTATAGTAAATAGTTTGCATTGGAACTTGAGTGCTAAGACTTAACCTATATGCAGCTTCAGCACCGTGCACAGCAATAATCTCACCTGTTTGCTTGGTGATAGTTTTAATTATCTCTTCTGATGCAGGCAATACTTTGCCTAAATAGGGAACCTCTTTAGGCCGCACATAGATGCCGCGTGTTGCACGCATGACCTCTCCAGCCTTTACTAGACGCGACAATACCTGACGAAGGTTGGCATATGAAACCCCCTCCCCAATAGAACTCATTGCAAATGGCTTGCCTCTTGGTATCCTATTTACTTGATTTTGAACTAATTCTATTTCTTTCATAGTATTATAACTCCTATTTGTCACAAATTATAGCATAGTTTGTGACAAATATTCTATAGCGCTGCTATAAAAACGTGTTCTCAGTTCGCGAACAGAAAACACTGATAAGCGTCTTGCACTGAGATCTATGTGATTCTTTCTATCTGTCATTTCTTAGCAAGAGTACAAACTGCAATATCTAGCGTCTTAAAATTTCTTGCTTGTGTTAAGTTAACGTTAGCTTTAGGAATTGCTTGCAACACACAGACAAGATTCAGTGCTTCTTGCGTACCATTCGTAATATTTAAATCGCCTCCCACTATGCTTCCTGATTTGGCTGACTGAATAATGAATGAAGCCGTCTCTGATTGTTTAGCATGATCGCCATGTACATTGATTGCAGTAACACTATTTCCTTTCTTGTCTGTTAACTTAATTTCTTGCTCCCTACCCTCTTTTGCAGAATAAACAGTTGCTGTCTGTATAGGAAAAATTGTTTTATCAAACGTAGAAAACATACAAGAGCGCGTATTAAATGTTTTACGTGAGAAACTCACTGGAGCTACTTGAAAATTTGTTAATTGATTTTTTAGTTCAGTATAAAAATAATTTGCGACATCTTTTTCTTCTTGAGTACGAGAATTTAAATTAGGTGATTCTTGTAACATAAATCCTGCAACAAGATATTTATTCTGTATTTCTTTCAAGACATGAATTATTTTTTCTAACCTTGCCTTGTATTCATTTAAATTTTCAATTTGTTTATAAGCATTGTTTTTTCCACTGCCCTGACACATCATATTAAAATAACAAACTCTGCCATAGGGTGTGTCTACAAACAAAGGATCGTGATCACTGATCCTTGCCTCAATAACATCACGATTATTGAGGCAGGCAAATTTTAATATCAGCATCAGCTTCCTTTATTACTGACAGCTTTTCGTTGCGCAATGCAGGACTTTTAAATTTTTTCCTGTTGAATTGTAATAACTGGCGACTGGATTATTATTTGCATCTAGCGCTAATGCACTATCCCAACCTGATGTTGTTGGATCAACAACTGTGATGACATTACCTGCTGTGCACGCAGCATTACCGCAATAAAGCACAGACATATTGTTCACTGCACCAAAGCTGCCAAAGCTCACTATAGGTCTGCCTGTTGCAGCATCTATTTTTATCGATGGTTGCGAACCTACACTAGGCCCTGTTGCAGGTGAGGCTATCGTATTGCCAGCTGTGCAGCTTGCATTACCGCAGTGCAGCACTTTTAACGCTTGGTTGGCACTGTCTTGATAAGCTACGACAGGATTACCGCTGGCATCTAATGTGATAGAGGTAGCGCGATGATCTGCAGCTTGTGCACCTGGATCGACTACTGTAATCGTATTTCCAGCATTAATGCTGCAATTGGTATCTGCACAATGCAGAATCTTCAGCTGATTTTTATCAGCCCTATAGAAACTGACAACAGGATTTCCAACAGCATCCAGCACTAGCGAGACACCACGTACATCCGCTTGAGCCGGATAGACTGGAAAGTCAGGTGAGGTAATACTATTGTTTGCTGAGCAAAGAGCATCGCCGCAATGTACGATACGCAAGCCCTGATCAGATTGTCCAGCAGATGCAACGACAGGATTGCCCATTGCATCAAGTGCTATTGATGACGCACGTCTAGATAAAATATCAGGCGTGTTAACAGGATTCACACCAGCGCATGTTGCATTATTGCAGTGCATCACCTTCATCACACTCGTGGAGAAATCAAAAAAACTGATGACGGGATTACCAATTGCGTCTAGCGCAAGCGAAGTATCCCAGCCTGTATTGCCAGTCGTATAAGGGCTGGTAATGGTGTTATTCGCTGTGCAAATAGAATTACCGCAGTGTAAAAGTTTAAGGTCACCATTTGTTTCATCCCAGTAGGTAACTACAGGGTAGCCTAAGGCATCCAACTTAATGGCGGTGTATTGGCCTACCTTAGGTGATGCATCTGCTGTAACAACGGTATTTGGGCCGCAAGTAGCACTGCCACAATGCAGCACTTTAAGATCACCATTACTTGCATCGAAATAGCTAACAACTGGATTGCCGCTGGCATCCAGTTTCATGGATGTATATAAACCTACATTGCCCGTGACATCAGGCACAGTTATGGTGTTGCCGCTGGTGCAAGTAGCATTGCCGCAACGTAGCATGTTTAATTTGCCATTTGTTCTGTCGTAATAACTAACCATAGGATTATCGCTGGTATCAAGCGCGAGTGAAGAGTAATAACCGACAACGCCATTAGTACCGATAGAAGCAAATGCATTACCAGCACTGCATGTGGCATTTCCACAACGTAATACTTTTAATTTGCCATTGGTAAGATCAAGATAACTCACTGCAGGTTTGCCATTACTGTCAAGTACGAGCGAAGGAAAACGCCCAACATCGGCTCCTGAATCCGCGGTGTTAATTGTATTACCTGCGTTGCAGTTTGCATTTCCACAGGTTAACATTTTGAGTGATTTTTTAGTGAAATCAAAATACGCAATAACTGGGTTGCCTGCAGCATTCATTTTAACTGAGCTTTGAACACCATTACTGGTTGCAGTATCTGGCTTAACGATGCTGTTGCCACCTGTACAGCTGGCATTACCGCAATGCAGCACTTTCAAAACACCGCTAGTCGCATCGTAATAAGTGACAACTGGGAAATTATTTTTATCCACAGTAACCGATGTGTACTGCCCTACTGTTCCATTTGTATCAGGTGCAGCAATGGTATTGCCATTGGAGCAAACCGTATTGCCGCAATGCAAAACTTTTAGTGCTGAATTTTTTACATCATAATAACTCACGACAGGTTTGCCGTTGCTGTCTAGCGCGATAGATGTATATTGACCAATATTGGTTGCAGCATCGGGTGTCAAGATAGAATTGAAAAAGGCACAATTTTTTTCGAAGCAATGCGCGATTTTCAGTTTCCCTTCCGTTCTATCGTAGTAACTCATGGTTGGAAAACCTTTGGCGTCTAGCACTAACGAAGTGTATTCACCTGTGATACCAGCAGTGTCTACTGCGACTATACTATTCCCAATGGCAAAAACGGCTGGTGAAAGAAATAATACTGAAAAGCTAACAAAAAAAAGTGTTATAAATCGCATTAATGAAAATTGATTTCTCATTTGATTTACCTTCCTTAGTTTGAATATTGAGTTAATTCTTATTAAACAGTTTGCTTAATTCATCAGGCAGCAGTGGTTTACTAAAATAATATCCCTGATATTGGTCACAGCCTTTTGCTTTTAGAAAATCGAGCTCTTCTTTAGTTTCAACACCTTCAGCTATCGCTTTCATTTTTAATGCATGCGCCATTGCGATAATAGCTTCTGTAATCGATGCTGAATTCTCGTTCTTATCAACACCCGTCACGAATGATTTATCAATCTTAAGATAATGAATAGTAAAATTTTTCAAATAGGAAAACGAAGAATATCCCGTGCCAAAATCATCAAGAGAAAGGACTATGCCCATTTCATTTAGAGATTGAATGATCTTAAGCATTAACTCAGTTCGTTTCATCAATATACTTTCTGTTACCTCGAGTACTAAATTGCTAGGAACTATTCCTGTTTCTTCTATTATGTTCTGAATTAAACTGATAAACCGGTGACTCACTTGATGCACAGAAACATTCACAGAAACCGAGTGAAAGCCTGACTGATTCCAAGCTTTCATTTGCTTACAGGCTGTTCGCAAGACCCACTCACCTACCCGTAAAATCAAATCACTGCGTTCTAACAGTGGGATAAATTCTGCCGGAGAAACAATATTTCCGTCTGCATTTTTCCAACGTAGCAATGCTTCGACACTTATTATTTTATTCGTTTGAACTTCAACTATGGGTTGATAATATAAAATAAATTCATTTTGTTCTAAGGCCTGATGCAGGCTCGCTTCCATCATGACCTTTTTTTGTTGTATTTTTTCTTGTTCTGGAGAGGAATACTGATAACTATTTCTGCCTATATCTTTTGCCTGATACATAGCAAAATCAGCAGCTCTCAGTAAGCCGCTCACATCATCACCGTCAGCAGGATATAAACTCACACCTATACTTGCAGTAAGATAAAATTCTTTCTCATCTATACGGTATGGCGAAGCAATCGTTGTTAGAATTTTTTTAGCAACCAAATCAACATCTTCTTTGGAATGAACCTCAGAAAGTATCACTGCAAATTCGTCACCGCCAAATCGCGCAACAAGATCCGTTTCCCTCACAATTTTTTCCAATCTGTGTCCAACTTCTTGCAATACAAGATCACCTTTTTGATGACCCAAGGTGTCATTAATATTTTTGAAATGATCAAGATCAAAATAAAGAAAAGCCACCATTTTTTCATTTTTCTTAGCCTGAAAAATGGCATTTTTTAATGCATCTTCTGCAACAACTTTATTCGCAAGCCCAGTTAACACGTCATGCTGAGCGAGATAAAATATACTGCTTTCCACACGTTTACGTTTAAAAAAATGACCTATCTGTTTACCAATGAGTTCAAAAATAATCATTGATCCCACATCTAGCATTTCTACGTCATGACCAAAAAATAAAAACGCGCCTAATGTTTCTTCATGAAACAAAACAGGAAAACCAATGCAACAATTCAGCCCCATCTTCATCAACATTTCACGCAGTATACTTCTTTTTTCTTCACCTATATCCTTTGTCCAATAAGGCTTTTTACTTTCCCAAATAATCCCCGGTATCCCTTCACCTTTATGGAGTACTAGATCTTTTCTTTCTTGTAGAAACTCTATAGGTACATTATGTTTAGTCCAAATTGAAACACAACGTAATTCATTTTCCTTTGGATCATCAGCCCAGATTTCGCCAGCCTGAAAATTTAAAATTTCACATATTGCTTTTAAGATACCCTGAGCGGCATGATGTATGCTACTTGACTCTGACAGTATGGTAGCGACTCGTAATTGAATTGCTGATTGTTGTTCTAAATGTTTCTGGTCACTATAATCTTGAGCCAATACAGAAGCGCCGATAATTATGCCTAATTTATTTTTTATGGGTGAAACCGTTAGCAAGCTATCAACTTTATTACCCAACTTATCCATTAAATTTATTTCATATCGTATAATATTATTATCCGATATGACTGAATTAAACATACGCTCTGCATCCCGTTTATTTTCGGATACAAATAAATTTAGAAAGGATTTTCCTATAATTTCATTAGCTGGATACAAATAAATTGTTTCTGCTGCTGAATTCCAGTTATTTATCATGCCATCTAACGTTAAACTGAAAATAGCCTCGCTGGTATTTTTAATAATTTCAGCATATTCATCAATTACATTTTCATTATGTTTGCGCTTGATTGCATAACCTATCGCTCTTCCTAATTGATTCCCAGTAAATTTACCTTTAACAAAATAATCTTGTGCGCCTTCAGCTATTGTCGTGATAGCAACCGTTTCGTCTTCCAATGCAGTTAAGATAATAATGGGAATATTAAAAGCTATTTTGTTCACTTCTCTGAAGGTTTCGATTCCTTGTACTTCAGGCAGGCCTAGATCAAGAAGAATAATATCAATGGTTTGATTCTTTATAAAATCTGATGCTTGAGACAATGAAGTCGCATTGATCAACTCAAACTGTTTTAATGTAGAGTCTTTCAATAATTCTTGCACCAACCTCATATAAGCTGGATTATCCTCTAAAACTAATACATTTAAGTTTGTATTCATATTATTTATTTTGTGGCAAGGTAACGATGGTAAACCAGAATGATTGAACTGCTTTTACCATTTCTATGAATTTTTTCATATCGAGTGGTTTTCTGATATAGCAGTTCACATGGTATTTGTAAGATAATAAAATATCCTCCTCAGCTTGAGAGATAGTCAAAATGATGACTGGGATAGAAGATAACACAGCGTCGTCTTTAATATCTTTTAAAACTTCTCTGCCATCTTTTCTTGGCATATTTAAATCTAATAAAATTAAATCGGGTGTAGGCACGTTTGCATATTTATTTTCTTTTCTGAGAAACTCCATAGCTTCTACACCGTCATTCACTATATGTAAATTGACTTTGCACTTACCTTCCTTTAAGGCCTCTTCAGTCAAACGTATATCAGCCAAACTGTCCTCAACTAACAATATTTCTGCATTTCTAGCAAATCCAACTTCCATCTAAATTCTCCTTATTGAGGCAGTGTAAAATAAAACGTGGATCCTTTTCCTAATTCAGAATCAACCCATATAGTTCCTTTATGCCGCTCTACAATTCTTTTACAAACAGCTAGGCCAATTCCACTGCCAGCATATTCTTTTCCTGCCAGCCGTTTAAAAATAATAAACAGTTTATCTTTATATTTTAAGTCTATCCCTATTCCATTATCGCGCACACTGAAGAGCCACATACCTTCTTTTTTTTCAGCTGAAATATGAATCTCTGGCCGCACATCAGGTTTACGGAATTTAATTGCATTACCTAACAAATTTTGAAAAAAAATCACTAACTGACTTTCATCCGCCATTAACGTAGGAAGAGTATCATAGGTAATGACAGCATGGCTTTCTTCTATGGCTAGTGTCAGATTTTCAATAGCCTGTTTAACAACAGTGGTTACATCAGTGCTAACAAATGGATTACCCTTTGTTTCGACACGTGAATAAATCAAGATATCTTCTATCATAATTTGTAATCTTGCAGCCGCATCGACTGCAAACGTTATAAAGTCATTCGCATCTTGATCTAACTTATCTTTGTATCGTCTTTCTATCAATTGCAGATAACTTGTTATCACTCTTAAAGGTTCTTGCAAATCATGTGAAGCAATATAAGCAAATTGTTGAAGCTCTTTATTAGAACGTTCAAGATCGTGTGCATATTGTTTAGCTAATGTTTCTGCTTTATTGCGTTCTGTCACATCTCGCGCTGCAGCAAATACACCAGCAATTTGTCCTCTCGAATCCTTATAAACGACAGCATTGTATAAAACATCATTTTTGCTTCCCGATACATGCTGAAGCGTCAGTGGGTAATCTTTAACAAATCCTTTTTCAAAGACTTCTTTATAGCCTTTTTCTGCAAGTTCTGGCTGGATAAAATATTGAGAGAAACTATTTCCAATTAATTTTTCACGCTGAACGCCTGTTGCAACTTCTGTTGCTTTATTGACGTCAGTAATTTTTCCGTCTTTGTTGATAGTCACCAGTGGATCTAAACTGGCTTCTATCAATGCGCGATTGTATGACAGAGCATTCATAAGTTCGAGCTGCAAACTGTCACTTTCTACACTAATCTTCAAAGTTATTTCTGATACGAACAGGCTGACTAAAATAGCAGATATGATAGCCAAAATGGCTACTGTTAGAGGAGATTCAACAAAGATTTTTGAAAAGTGAGTTACACCCATCCAGCCCTGAAAAATAATCAATATAATAACAAGTGGAACCAATCCTCTCATTAATTTTGCGAACAATGATGGGCCTATAAATGCACGCAAAGGTAAGTATTCTTCACCTATGGCCGTCATCAAGGCTATGCTAAGTAATAATAGAGATATTGCAGCAGGTAATGCAATTGTTGTTAATTGCCCGCCTCCAGTATAAATAAAAAAAGGCGCGTTATAGAGATAACCAGTCAGCATAGTGCAGGCAATGACAAATATGACAAACCCTAACCAAGCAGCTATGCTTTTTGCCTTGTGCTTATTTTCTGTTTTAGATGTTAATAATATTAGCGCAAATCCGAATAAAAAAACGATAATCGCAACCACAGGTGACACACGACTCTCTCCTTGGCCTTTTAAATTGGCTGCAGAAGGCAAGGTGAACCATTGATCTGCATGTAAATGAACTCCTGTGAGGTCATCTAATAATGTGATGGTTGCTATCAAAATAACGAAGCACGCCATTATCTTGATGATCAGATTAAAAGTAGAATTGGCAGTCTTGTATAAATAAAACAACAATCCCATGCTCAAGATAAAGACATTAACTGCCGCAATCATAGGCTCAGGTTTATAATAAGAGCCGAATTTAGCGAGCATCAAATACCCTGTTACCCAACCTATCATTACAACTAGACTAATAACAGCCGCCATAACAGCGCATGTGAGGGAAACGTATCTTAATTCATGAGTGGCAGAGTTCATGATTGCTTCTTATTTTCAGTCAGCACAAAAGATAGATATCACTCCACAATAGCAAACAACCCAAATAAGGTAAATGTCAGGTTTTATTACCCTCTATGTGCATGCGCTAGCATTTAGATTATAATAGGGTATGAGTCAGTGATGATTGCGGTTATTGACTTTATTTTTAGATAGCAAAATACACAGATGCAAATTAAATGAAAGCGCATTGCACAACCTGTTCCACGACCTTATTGGAATCATAAGATTATGGAAGAACACACTGAAAATGCATTTGACATAAAGAATTGGCAGTATTCTCTTGTAAAAAACTCTCCTCAAATCATAAAAATCATAAGCGCAATTATAATCAGTGCAAGTCTATTAGTCTTAACAGGATGGATATTCGATATACCATTACTTAAGAGTCTCTCACCTTCGTCGATCTCTATGAAATTTAATTCAGCTATTTGTTTTCTTTTATCTGGTTTCTTGATTTTGCTAACTCACAATAAGAATAGAAATTGGATCAACTACACTCTTATCATCACTGCCTCAATTCTTCTTATGTTGATAAGCAGTCTAACACTTTACGAGTTTTTCTCGAATACCAATCTAGGAATTGATGAGTTAGTCATAAAAAAATTTCCACTGAGCCCGGGCACCCAATACTCAGGTCGGATGTCTTTACTTACTGCAATGAATTTTTTACTTATATCTCTCACGTTTTTATATTTACTCAAAAAAAATGTGTCAGGATGGATAATTCAAAGTTCTGCCTGGTTAGTTTTTTTAATCTGTTTATTTTGTTTTTATAATTATATAAATAAAGTAGATCCCAATTATTTTATTGAAAGTTCTACCGTCATGGCTCGTCATACTATTATCCTATTCTGCTTAATCAGCGTAAGTATTTTATTAATCAAACCCGGCACAGGAATAGTTGACATCATACTGCGTAACGACGCAAGTGGTTATCTTTTACGATTCATGTTACCAGTCATCTTATTTATACCTATGTTTTTTTATACCTTAGTAAATTATCTTCAAAATAAAAATTTAATTTCTGTCACATTTGGAAATTCAATACAGGCATCCGCAACGTTCGCCATCACAGGAATACTCATAGCCATTACAGCTCAACTTATAAACCTAAAACAAAAAAAATTACTGGTATCTGAGGCCAAGAATTTTCAAAATGATGTCGTAATTCGATCTTTTGCGGAACACACTGATACTGTCTTTTTTATCATTACACCCGATTTCCAAAAAATACTCTATGCCAGTCCAGCCTATGAAAATATATGGGGGAAAAAGATAGCTGCTTTAACCCATAATCCTCTTGATTGGTATGAATCCATTATTCCAGACGATAAAAAATTAATAAAAGACGAATTTTTTGATGCCCTGATAAATGGAAATGAAAGCACCACAGCTTCAAATGAATTTCGAATTCGAAAGCCCAATGGTAACCTACGCTACCTTTATGGACGCGCTTATAAATTAAAAGATCAGACTAATGAGGTATTTGCTATAGCCGGAATCATCATGGATATCACGAAAGAAAAACTAGAAAAAAAATACAAAATCATGCTCAGCGATCTTGCAACTCTCCTAGAAAATAAAAGATCAATCAATGAAGCTGCGCCTAATATCATTAAGCTCATATGTAAAACATTAGACTGGGAGCTGGGTGAAGTCTGGCTCATTGACGAATCAACTCATACTTTACGCTATGTCAACGTTTGGTATGAAAAAGCAAATGCCATCAATTATATCAATGAAAGCAGTCAATTAACTTTTGAATTTGGCCAAGGCTTGCCGGGAAGGACATGGAAAGAAAAACAGCCCATCTGGGTATCTGATTATGCAATGAGTAGAGAATACAATCGTTCTAAAATAGCTGAACAGGCTGGCTATAACAATGCGCTTGCTATACCAATTATTTTTAATGATACTGCTTTTGGTGTAATACTATTTTTTAGTTACAAAATTGAAAAACCCTCTGAACAATTGCTCATATTGATGAATGCTATGAGCGTACAACTAGGCCAATATATAAATCTTACGTATAATCAAAATCAAATTCAAATACTCTCACGACATGACATTTTAACTGGATTTTTAAATCGTTCCGCATTGGAAGAAGAACTCAATAAACTGATAGTTGATATTAAACCAGACATTATCTTAGTGATAATGATAGACATAGACAATTTTAAAATAGTTAATGAAGCACTAGGATATGACAAGGGTGATTTAATTTTAAAATTAATCGCAAAAAGATTAGAGAAAGCTGTCAGTACAGACAAAACGACTGTTGCTAGATTAGGCGCAGACAAATTTATATTATATACCTATCACTTAACCAAATCTGAAGAAATTCATACGTATATAAACCAAATTGAGAAATCCTTTCTAACACAATTTAAGATTGATGAAAAAGAAATTTTCTTAAAAGCAAGCATAGGTATAGCTGTTTATCCTGAAAATGGTGCTAATAGTAAGAGCCTTATTTCAAACGCTGACCTTGCTATGCGTAGAGCTAAAAATGAAGGTGGAAATAAAAGTGCGTATTTCACACATGAAATGCCTACAGTGGCTACTGATAAGCTTGACATGCACACAGATTTAATTCAAGCAATGGCTAAAAATCAATTCTACATGGTTTATCAACCACAAATAGATTTAAAAACAGGGAAGATATGCGGTGCTGAAACACTAGTCAGATGGCAGCATCCAACTAGAGGATTAGTATTACCCGGTGAGTTTATTCCCTTTGCAGAAAAAGCAGGACTCATTGTTAATATAAATGAACATATCATGCGTATGGTATTTCAAAAAATTGACGCTGACTGGAAAGGCCCACCTGTTTCTATCAATATTTCAGCACAGCAATTTAAAGATAAACGCCACTTGATAGAGTATATTGAATCGCTTAAGACTGAATTTAATGTGAGCCCTAAAAACATTGAATTTGAAATCACTGAAGGCATAGTGTTAGATAACTTAAAAGATAATCTCGCCACTTTAAATGAAATAGAAAGTTTAGGCTATAAAATTTCTATTGATGACTTTGGAACTGGATTTTCTTCGTTTAGTTATCTTCATCGTATCCCTGCTCATAAAATTAAAATTGATATCTCATTTATTAGAGGATTACCTAAAAATGAAGTCAATGCTCTTATTGTTAGATCAATGATAGTGATGTTACATGCTCTTGAAAAAATTGTCGTTGCAGAAGGCGCTGAAACAGAAGCAGAAGTTAAATTTCTTAAACATGAAAAATGTGATATCGCCCAAGGATATTATTATGACAAACCCATGCCGCTTGATGACTTGATTAAAAAGTACATAAGCAATGAATGATAAATACAGTGTTAATAAAAATACGCGAATACTTCCCCCACAAATAGCAAATTAGTGGTAAACTTGCGCAACAAATCCAAAATAAGATCAATAAATACTCAATATAAATAATTTATTTCTTTTAAATCAATAGGTTACAGGAATTACTATGCAAAAAGGCATTGTTAAACGTTTTAATAAAATCAAAGGCTATGGCTTCATTGCGCCAGAGGAAGAAGGAAATACAGGGGAGGTGTTTGTACACTTCTCAGAAGTGCTGACAGAGGGCTACAAAGAGCTAAAAGAAGGACAACAAGTTAGCTATACCCTTGCACAAGGCGAAAGAGGCGAGTTTGCCACACAAGTTAATATATTAAAATAGGCTATTGTAGCCCGGACTAAGCGCAGCGAGTCCGGGAACAAATGGGGCAGACCACACGGACACGGCGCAGCACGCCTTTGTCCATGCTACAAATAAAATTAATCATCGACCATGAGGCATAAGCAATGTTAGACATACGAAGTATCAGCATGGAGTTTGGGCGAAAATCCTTATTCCAAGATGTCGATTTAATATTGCTGCCTCCGCAACGTTATGGTGTCGTTGGCGCGAATGGTACTGGCAAATCTACGTTTTTAAAAATATTAGCCGGTGAAGAAGCCTCTACTAAAGGCAGCGTAGAAAAAGCAAAAAATCTCAGTATAGGCATTTTAAAACAAGATCATTTTCGCTATGAAGAAAATCGCTTAGTTGATGTAGTCATACGCGGCAATGTGACTTTGTGGAATGCACTTTGTGAAAAAGAAGACATATTTCTACATGATGATTTCACTGAACAAGACGGCTATCGCCTCAGTGAATTAGAAGAAATTATCATGCATGAAGGCGGCTATGAAGCAGAAGCTACAGCAAAAACATTATTACTCGGTTTAGGCATCGCTGAAAAATTTCATTATGGTCCTCTTAGCGCACTCTCTGGCGGTTACAAATTACGTGTACTGTTGGCGCAAGTGCTATATCAAAAACCCGATATCATGTTGCTCGATGAACCTACTAACCACTTGGATATAGTCTCGATTGCTTGGTTAGAAACTTTTTTAAAAACAAGTTTTCAAGGGTTGTTGATCTTCATCTCGCATGACAGGGGATTCCTCAACAATGTGTCTACCAACATACTGGATATTGATTATGATACTGTGCTTGATTACCCAGGCAATTACGATAAATTCTGTATCAGCAAAGAAGAAAGACTACGCTTAAAACAAGGCGAACTCAAAAACCAAGAAAAAAGAATTGAAGCTCTGCAAAGTTTTGTCGATAGATTTGGCGCTAAGGCAAGCAAGGCCGCCCAAGCAGCTTCAAGACAAAAAATGATAGATCGTATTGAACTGGTAGAAATAAAAGATTCAAATATTTTCAAACCGCATTTTAATTTTCAACAAAATAAAGCCTCAGGCAAATCTGTTATTACTGTAGAAAACCTGCATAAAAAATTTGATGAAAGAGTTTTACTGAAAGAAGTGACTTTCAACATACATCGCGGTGACAAATGCGCAATCATAGGGCCTAACGGAATAGGAAAATCCACTTTATTAAAAATCTTATTGGATGAACTTAACTCCGATCAAGGGAATTTTGAATGGAGTGAGACAGCTCAGGTCGGTTACTTCGCACAAGATTATCGCACGCAATTACCACCCACAGAAACCGTGTGGCAATACATGGAAAATAATATCGCTGCTCCTGCACAAGAAATCAGAAAAGTATTAGGTCAGGTTTTATTTCGCGGTGATGATGTCAATAAAAAGATTGCTATGTTAAGCGGTGGTGAATCAGCACGATTAATTATGGCTAAATTAATTTTAGAAAAACACAATGTGTTGATATTCGATGAGCCGACTAACCATTTGGATCTTGAATCTATTGATGCCCTCGTTGAAGCTATACAAAAATTTCCTGGCGCAGTTTTATTTGTCAGCCATAGCCGATATTTTATTGATAGCATTTCTACACGTGTATTAGTGTTAACAGAACAACACGGCGTTCAAAATTATTTAGGCAATTACAATGATTACTTAGATCAGTTTGGTGAAGATTATTTAGCGACGGCGTGAATGACTTCCTTCACCTGAGTTTTTGTAGCCCGGACAAAGCGCAGCGTGTCCGGGAATGGATAAAGACAATCCTCGCGGACACGGCGCTGCACGCCTTTGTCCACGCTACAAAAGCTTTAAGGTCTCACAAACCAAGTATCCCCGGTATTACTTGCGATAGTGTCACCCTCCCCCCATATCGCAAATACATCATCATATGCATTCACTGCTAACCCACTGTAATCACCGTATGGAAGTTTATAACCTAAAGCATTTTTATATTTTACAGATGTCGCATTCAAACGATTAGACAACAAAATTTCTTTAGACCAAGTCAAACCACAATCTAAGGTCTTTTTTAAATACGTATTAAATGGACCATTCGAAAATTCATTTTGCAAAGCATTTCGATTATCCATCCATGTGACTTGATACTCACAAGGTTTAGGACCGCCCACTATCATGGGAAAATTACTGTCTCCTTTATCGTTAAGCACCACTCCTTCTTTCAGGGTTAGTGTTTTCCAATTCAGTTGAAAATATAATTTTTTATTTCCCCCTCTTTTATTTGTCATCGTGTATGCAATAGCAGTACTTTCCCCTGCTGCTCCAATGACTACTTGAGGTGTGAGATAACCCACAGAACATTTTGCAGAAGGTTCGCAACGTTTAGGAAATAAAACTTTTCCTAAATACGATGTTTGCCAAGATAAGCCTTTATCTGACGATGAAACGATAGCTAACGTAGTATCTTCACTATTTATTTCATTATTTAAAGTTTGAGAAAAATATACATTACCTGATGCATCTACCACTCCGTTTGTGGAAAACCAATCATGATAATTATCACCGGGTAAAACCACAGGAGAGGTTCGCACAGGGTCAGAAAATGTTAGCCCGTGATTATGTGAAGTTGAAATATAGTTTCCATCCTCGCCATCAAAAGCCACATAAATATCAGAACAACTCTTATTTGCAACTATGGTAGGTTTATCTGTGCCGCCTGTTTGTAATAAATGATCTGTTAAACCTAATGGCAAAGGTGATGACCATGTCTTACCATGATTATCTGATTTTTGAAAAACGACTCCAGGGATATAACCTAATAAATAAGTGAGCAAAACAGTTTCTTTCTTGTCATTACAAACAAAAATAGAAGGATCATATTGAAATAAATTACGCTCTACTTTTTTTCCTTCTCGACGTTGTAAATTATGAGCATAACGCAGTAATTTAGGGTAACGCAGTAAAACATCATTCACACAGACACCATCACATGGCAAAGATTCTTTGCCAAAACTTTTGCCGCGTGTATCTGAACTGCGCATCACTAAGGCATTGGATTGACAAACAGGATTATTTTTATCTTCACACAATGAAATATCAAACGCGGTACTGATTAAATAAACATACGGTGAATGACTATAGACATTTGCGCCTACTGTAGGCTCCCAATCAATACCGCATCTTAAACGATGCTCAATGTTGGGTTGATTAATCTGTTGGAAAGGCTGAGGACTAAAATCACACTGCGGCATGGCAACCGCAGTAATGGCTGTCAAACATAACTGTACAGCAAGGAGTATGTGCTTAAAATTCATTTGGCAGTCTCTTAACAAAAATTACATGCTCACTGGAAGAAAATGTTGTATATTATCACGCCATAACAACACACTTATGAGGAATAAACAAAATGAGCGATGTAAATGTAAAAGACAGCAATGGTAACATACTTTCAGAAGGTGATTCCGTCTCTTTAATTAAAGATTTAAAAGTAAAGGGAACCTCCATTAATTTAAAACGCGGAACACTGATAAAAGGTATACACCTCACCTCTAACCCAGAAGAAGTAGAATGTCGAGTTGAAAAAGTAAAAAACTTAGTGCTAAAAACCTGTTTCTTGAAAAAAGCTTAACACTCAATGTGGTATAAAATTACAAATCAAGAAATTGAATTAAAAATTTTTGTTAAGCCCAATGCTAAACGGACTGCACTACTCACCATAAATGATGAACAAGGTTTAGTGATAGCGTTACATGCGAAGCCGCAAGATGGTGAAGCGAATACTGAATTAATTATTTTTTTAGCTGAATTACTCGATTTGCCAAAAACAAAAATCACGCTGCCGCGCGGCGCTCACAGCAGACATAAAAAAATTAAAGCACCTTTGAATGACAGAATAAAATTACTAGTAGCAGACCCATTGAAATTTTTAAAACTCTGATATCCCTGCTGCGACCGTGAGGGCATATCGTTATACCTAACTATTGATGCCTTTTACGATTAGCAGAAAACTCCCCCTCTCTTCCCACGCTTTTTGTGGGAGGAGAGGGCTGGGGAGAGGAGGGTTAAAACTTCTTTATGCATAAAGATAATAGTTGTATGCACACTTATAAAAAAAAATAAAATTCTATCAATATTCAGACGTAGCATTAGGTAATATTCTATGATGATTCTTGAGTTATGAAATTTGACCCCTCCTCTCCCCAGCCCT
>JARLJN010000082.1 GCA_031291255.1 Gammaproteobacteria bacterium | reverse complement strand
CGTCCCGGACAAGTGCCGTCAACAGAACTTAAAAGTATAACTGGGCTATCACGGCGCGTGATCCGGGATCCAGTCTGTTAGCAGGATTGAGGGGTGCTTAAATTGGATTCTCTCGAGATTGCTAAAAAACTGGATCCCGGATCGCGCGCCGTGATAGGCCAGTTATATAATCAATAATTGTTGACGGCACTTGTTCGGGACGACAGGCCTGGGGCGTTGTTGTGGGCCAGCTATATTTTCAAGTGCTGTTAACGGCACTTGTCCGGGACGACATGTTGCGTAAAAATAACGAATTAGCTTGAATTATAAACAAAATCCAGCAAAATTAATGAGTATTTAGTATAATAATAGTATATCTAAGACCAGAGGTCGCCCGCATGTCCAGTTCCCGCCCAGAGGATGAAGAGAGCAAGTCATCAGAAGCTTCATCAGCAGAAGTAGTAGATTCACCAATTCCTTATGCGACGCGTCAGGGGCGAAATGAAATTTTCAATCAGATCAAAAATAATGAATACACAGAAGTTGAAGAGAAAAAGACTATTAGCAGCCTCATTAAAGATGGCGATTTTGTAAAGGCAATTGATGCATTGCATGTACTTAAAGACGAAGCTAACGGAATTAATTCTAAGTATGTGAAGCTGAATGGAAATAACAATCAGCAAGTATTATTGCGTGATGCAACTGAGCAAAATAATCGTGATTACAAGGATACTTATCATAGTTGGGCTATTATGGGGCTTAATTATTTTAATGCTGCAAAAAAATTGCTGCTTGCGCATGGAAAAGAAATTCCTTCAGACTTGCTAAATTATTTTAATGAAAATGCCAAATCTTTTTTTGAAAAAATTTCAAAAAATGTAGAGCCTGAAGTGCAACTCGGACGTATGGTGAATAGCGTTTTAGTTCCTTGCTTGGCTAACGCTTTAAAAATAAGTAAAAAGAAAGTTGAAAAACAATTAGCAGAAGTAAAAGATTTTTGTAATTTTGATCATCTCACAATCAGTGTTGCAACATTAACATCTGTTGGTATTCTCGATAAAGATGGTAAGGAAGTAAAAAAAATAATCGTATTACATATTGATGTACCCATGTGTGGGAATATAGATGATACGTTGCAAAAGCAATATGAAGATTTAGCTTTATATCATAAAAGTCCCTCAAAAGAGTTAGAAGAAGAAATTGAAAAAATAGCTTGGTATAAAGATCAACCCAACTATATTAAATCACTTATTGCATCGCACGCAGACCCTATACTTAACGGTAAAATGATACCTACTCAATTAAGAAAATATTTGCCAGGCCTTAGAAATGCAGGTGAAGAACGTTTAATAGATGTAGAAACAGGGGATCTTATTTATTCTGGCTATCACTCAGGTAACCCTGGCCATTTGTTAGGAAAAGGTAAACATAAAAATGAAGTCAATCAGCTTGCTACAGATCAAAGTGTAGGGCAGCTCGCTAGATTAATTGGTGTAAGCCATATTAATATTCAAACTTTATTAAGCCCAGTGAATCGAGGATTCTCTGATGATGCTGATTTAGCAACGCAAGTTTCAAATGCTGTTAGGCATAACAATGAAGAAAATAACATGTCTCTTCATCATTCAAATACAGCATTAAACCCATGGAGAAGGGCAGGTTTTAATTGGGCTACAAATATCATTAATGCATTTGGTAGAAAATTAGAACCCAATTTTAAAATTATTGGTGCAGATATTTTATGGAGTCATGCTAAAGGATTAGTAAAAACTGAAAAAGTTGATCAGAAGACATTTGATAAACTGCAAGTCGCTATTGCAGAGTATGAAAAGTTAAGAAGCGGTTCAAGCCTATTCGATAGCGAAAATGCGAATTTAAGTTTGGTATCTGCTGTTAAAGTTATGGCGCACATGGCTAATCAAGTTTCTAGAGCGCTTGATCAAGGTGATTTGTTAGCAGAGATAGACCCCTGTCAAAGCGGTAAAGATAGGCAGGGATTAGCGCGTATCAAAGCACATAATGATGCATTGATGTTGCATATTACAGGCAGCATATCGCCAGGCAAAGATGAAAAGTTAAAAAAACAAGAGCAAAATATTCGGCACAGAATGGCGCAAAGTGGTCAGGTAAGAAAGCAAGCTGGATTACAGGGCGGAACACTGGGTGCTGAAGGAATCAAAACTGACACGACAGGTGCTGTACCAGCAAGTTGGATAAAAGATAAGAAAGAAACGCCTATCATTGAGAAAACAGCTTCTTACAATAAAAAAATTCCTAAAAATCCAGATAAAGCTAAACGCTGGTATAAAAATCCAAAATTTTGGTTAGGTGCGGTTGGATTACTGATTGGAATGGGTTTATGTGCAACAGGTATAGGTGCTTTAGTCGGCGCACCCCTGGTGGCCGCCACTGTCTCTACACTTGTTGGGGCAACGATGGTAAACATAGTCGCGGGTTCAAGCATTGCAGTAGGAGCCCTAGCTGTTGCAGGTACTGCCGCAGGCTTAAAGAAGGCAAAAAGTGAAAATAAACTCGCTGTCAAAGCAAAACGTTTAGGTGAGAATCCATATTCGAATTATAAGCCGGTGAAAATAAGTAGATCTGATTCAGCATCTGACCTAAGTGATAGTGAGAGTGAAAGTAAAGCACCTCTTTTAGGTTCCTCAGCAGGTATAAGAGAAAAATTGAGATCATCCAGCGAAGAACGCGAGCATAAATCAGAAGAGCGTGCTCAACCTGTTCAAACTGAAAGGGAAAATAATCCACAGAAAAAAGAAAATGTATCCTCTACGCTTGCAGCGGCTAATCCTATAGAAGGATCACTAGCAGAGAAAGCTGCAATCTTAAATGCCGAGTTCAGTTCTAATGAATTTAATGATTTATTCACATTCACTTATTCTTCTGGTGAGGATTGTATAAGTGCTAAATCTGAAAAAATTTCTTTAGATAAATTTACGATCTACAAAGAAAAAATTGAAACCACCTCTGAAGTGGATGAAGTGTATATTGCAATGTTGAGAAGTTTTAAAATTGTTTATGGTGATCAGAAACTTGTTATCGCTACATCTGATAATATGTTACGAAAATGGCAAAATATTTTAACTCAGCACGCTGCATCACTTGGGATTAATGATTATGAGTTGTTAACCTATCAACAGCAGGAATTAATGAATGCGAAAGCATCGCAACAAGCGGCCCATGCTCCAGGTAACGATAATGGCCGAGCTCATAATACATTCGGAAGATAGTGCGAGAATAAAGGCTCAATAAACATTGAGCCTGAATTTAAGTGTTGCATTAGAATTAGTCATGCAACGGATAATGTTTGATATTGTTATTCAACAACAGAAACATTTTCAGCTTGAGGACCTTTTTGTCCTTGGGTAACGGTAAACTTAACGCGTTGTCCTTCTTCCAGGGAACGATAACCGTCACCTGTGATAGCGCGAAAGTGAACAAACACGTCTTCACCTTGATCACGTTGAATAAAACCAAACCCTTTGCTATTGTTGAACCACTTAACAGTACCGTTTTCAAATCCTGACATAACTAAAATACCTTTAATTCAAGTTAAAGAATGGGCGTTTATATGCAAGTTGTAGGGACAAAATGTATAAAACGACTATAATAATTTAGCAGAAATTTTTATTTTAGTCTCGATTTTCTTGTAAAATTGTGTATATTTTCCTGTAGTTACCTGTAAAATAGGCAGCATTCTTGATACTGAGCAAATTAGTGCTTCTTAATGTAGGGTGGGTTAGGTGCGCTTTTTGCACCGTAACCCACCTTATATTTTTTCTTAGATTGACGCGCATTGGGCAATTTAGTGCCTCTTAATCTTTAGTTAATGTTGTTCTGGTAAACTTTTACACTACATATTGCTTACAGGAAATTCCTAATGAAATCTGCTGGATTAAGTACCTTTGCCCTAGTGATGTTGATCACGGGAGCTGTTGATAGTATTCGTAATTTACCCGCTGCGTCCTTATTCGGCAGTACTCTCATATTCTTTTTTATCTTTTCTGCGTTGGTTTTTTTGATACCTTCTGCCTTGGTATCCGCTGAGCTAGCTGCGAATTCCAGTGAAAAAAGCGGTATTTTTGAATGGGTTAGGCAAGCTTTTGGAGAGAAAACTGCCTTTTTGGCCATTTGGCTGCAATGGGTGACCAATCTAGTTTGGTTTCCGACTATTCTTTCGTTTATTGCTGGTTTGATCGCTTATTTAGTTCATCCTAGTTGGGCACAAGATAAGCTCTTTTTAGTCAGTATGATTTTAATCATATTTTGGTCGCTGACCTTGCTGAATTTAAAGGGCATTAGTGTATCCGCTCGTATAACAAGTATTTGTACGATTTTAGGCATGGCTTTTCCTATGTTAGTGATTATCGTGTTAGCGATAGTTTGGCTGATACTAGGGCATCATTCTCAAGTTGAATTTACGCCGGCTAATATTTTCCCTTCATTTTCACATGTGGATAGCTGGATATCTCTCACGGCCATAATGACGGCTTTTGCAGGGATGGAATTATCGGCTGTGCACATACGCGATATTAAAAATCCACAGCAAGCTTTTCCGCGAGCTTTATATATTTCAGCTTGGATTATTTTGCTGACCATGATTCTTGGTTCATTAGCCATCGCGATTGTATTGCCCCAAAATCAAATTAGTTTGGTCAACGGCGTCATGCAGGCGTTTACCTCGTTTTTTGCGGCTTATCATATGGAATGGTTTTCCACAGTCATTGCAGCTTTAATTTTAGTGGGAAGTTTGGGCGGTATAATCAGTTGGGTTATTTCGCCAGCCAAGGGCTTATTACAAGCAGCACAACTCGATTATTTACCCGATTTCTTGAAAAAAGAAAACAAGCATGGGGTGGCCTCAAATTTGCTGCTCACGCAAGCGGTGATAGTTAGTGCAGTCTGTGGCGCCTTTCTCTTTATGCCTAGCGTGAGCGGCTCCTATTGGCTTTTAACGGCACTTAGTACGCAGTTATATATGTTGATGTACATTATGATGTTTGTTGCGGGTATTTCTTTACGTTACAAAAAAAGAGAACTATCAACTGCTTTTCAAATCCCAGGTGGAAAATGGGGTATTTGGTTGGTTTGTTTAGCAGGATTAATAGGTTGTTCTATTACCCTGGTTGTTGGCTTTTTTCCACCTGCAGGCGTTGATGTGGGCAGCATGATGCATTATGAAAGCATCTTTTGTGCCGGAATGTTGGCGATGATATTACCCGTTTTGTTTTTTTACTTTTATAAAAGTAAAAAAAATAAGTTAATATCTGACATGGTGTTAAATAATATTTAATGTGTTCCGGATTTTCGCTGAGCTCAATCCGGGCTACTGACATGGTTTTAAATAATATTTAGTGTAGCCCGGATTGAGTTCAGCGAAAATCCGGGGTTTAGGTTTTTTGCAAAGGAATGCTTTATGGCACTGCGAACTATAATTTATTTATCAGATGAACGATTACGAAAACCCACTCAGCCTATTACGGTATTTGATGATCCGTTGCAAACGCTCATCGATGATATGTATGAGACTATGTATCATGCACCAGGAATAGGGCTTGCAGCGACTCAAATCGGCCTTTCTTTAAAGTTAGCTGTAATTGATGTATCCGAAGAGCATAACCAACGCATTTGCATTATTAATCCTGAAATTATTTCACGTGAAGGTACAGCACTGCCAGGTGAGGGGTGTTTGTCGGTCCCGGGTGTTTTTGATAAGGTTGCTCGTGCATTAAAAGTCACTGTGCGTGCCCTTGATAGACATGGTAAACCCTTTGAATTAAAAGCTGATGGATTGCTTGCGCATTGTCTTCAACATGAAATTGATCATTTGAATGGTAAGATTTTTATTGATTATCTTTCACCTCTTAAACGTGGCATGGCTAAGAAAAAGTTTGAAAAGTTCATTCGTCATGAAAAATAAAGTGCTGTCGTCGCGAGCTGAAATATCCCCACGAAATTTGATGACTTTTCTGGCGAAATTATTTAAAAAGATCGACATAACTTCGAACTCTAAGGAAAGAAGATGTCGATCACCGATTTGTTACATGCTCATTTAGAAAAATATTGTCCAGAAAT
>JARLJN010000081.1 GCA_031291255.1 Gammaproteobacteria bacterium | reverse complement strand
CTACGCGTGTGAGTGTGTTTTAATTAAGGCGCTCTGGTTTTTGTATGTGTGTGTGTGTGTGTGTGTGGTGTGGTCAAAGAAAAAAGTCGATCAAAAGAGCAAAAAAGAATACAACACCAATCTTTCGCTCGTGGTCACCCAGAGAACTACTGAACAGGCCTGAAATCGCTTGACTGCGCTGATCGGACGGGAAGCGGTATTTTCGATTTAGGATGGTCGTATCCGAGAGCTAAGGAAAATGTGGCAGTCCCATGAGCTGACATGGGGTCGGCCGGCGAAAATCGATTTTTGAGGCTTTGATGTAAAATTTGAGAGAATCAATGTTTGTGGCAATTGATTCTGATATTGTTGACAATGGGTCCCTCATTGTGAACATCAACGGCCCGAGCCAATGCGTGGACTGTGCCAAGAGGCGCTGGAAAATCTGTGGAACCATGCCTCCCTTTTCATGACAACTAAGCTGCTACCAGCTCCCAGGTCACTGTAATGTCGCTCTTGGAATGCTTTCTCACAATAACCGAACATTTCCAAACCCAACTGGGTGAATGCAACTCACTTCTTCATCCCCAATAAATTAGTTGATCTTGACCCAAAAAAACGCGATATTTATTGCCCAACTAATGGGAATGTGCAGAGGTGGCTTTTTATATATTCATAGTGGCATAAAAGATATTTTTTAAAAAAATAATAATGATAATAATGATAATAATGATAATAATAAGGAAATAAAATAAAAAGAAGGGTAGTTGGTTTGATTAGATTCAAAGGAGAATTCGTGGTGAGAGGCTATTTTGAATGGAAACAGATGTAACAACGATGGTTACAACTCGTCACCAGAAATGACCCAAGTGTATTTGGTTATATTTACACAACGATTTCCAATCGCTCGCGAGAGCTTCTTCAGCTCGAGTTGTGTACATCATCCATTTATGCGCATTCTGCATCTTCCAAGTGTCTTCTTCTTTTATTGGATTATGCGCACTAACGAGCGCTAGTGAGTAGTGTGCCCAATATATATATAAAAGTCCTTGTAAAATTGGCAGAAGTGTTTTAAATATAATAATACACACGTTTGTTGGGATGGGGTTAGGTAGGGAGGGATTGATTGTTTTGATTGATCGATTGATTGATTGTTTTGATTGATCGATTGATTGATTGATTGATTGATTGTTTTGATGATGATGTTTTTTGATTTTGTTTTTTGTTCAAATTCAAAGGAGAAAATTCGAAAAGGCTAAGCTCAATGCATCGTAACAACTATGGCTACTCTAACACTTACACTTCCTCTTTCTTTCATCGTCGTCTTCGATTTATTTCCATGGCAGAATGATGTTTCTTTTGTGATTCTAGACGCATTGTCCAACAACAATTGTTATTGTCCAAGACGCCCAAATTGTTCTGTTTTAAAGTATTATTAGCTGCTTGTTTCATCTGCCACTCATTTCTCTATATCACTCCTTATCTAGACATGGTACCAACTTAGAGGCGTTCAGCTGTAACCAATCGGATTGTAGCTTCGTGCCACTCTGCTCTCGCAGAAGCACATACACCAATTATCCGATACAAGGGTTCCTCTCGTACTGACTTGTATTACTATCGGGGTAATTTTTAATTAAATTTATCTGTAGGGTAAAACTAACCTGTCTCACGACGGTCTGAACCCAGCTCACGTTCCCTGTTAGCGGGTGAACAATCCAACACTTGGAGAATTCTGCTTCTCAATGATAGGAAGAGCCGACATCGAAGGATCAAAAAGCGACGTCGCTATGAACGCTTGGCCGCCACAAGCCAGTTATCCCTTTGGTAACTTTTCTGACACCTCTATTGTTAAACTTTGCTCCATAACAAAATAAAGGATCGATAGGCCTAGTTTTCACTCTTTGTACTCTTACTGGAAGTCAAAATTAAGGGAGCTTTTGTCCTTTTGCTCTACGAGTGGTTTCTGTCCGCTCTGAGCTCCCCTTTGGACACCTGTGTTGCCTTTTAACAGATGTGCCGCCCCAGCCAAACTCCCCACCT
>JARLJN010000080.1 GCA_031291255.1 Gammaproteobacteria bacterium | reverse complement strand
TTGTCGTTTGTGCTCTCAGGTGTCGAAATGATTTTGGAGTACAAAGTATATCCGACATTTGGCAATAAATGGTTCCGAAAAATCGTTTGCTATATGCCTATCATATTTATAATTATTTCATTTGTAATGATGAGCGGACAACGGGCATATAGTAACTTGCAAATGAATCGTGTTTTATCCGACGGACCGTTCACGCCAAGTTCCAAGAGTCTGTTTGACTATATCTCAGACCATACCGAGAAGGACAGTACTGTAATTTTTCGAAAGCCCAGAGTAATGGGACTCTTGACCAAACACAAGTCTGTTGCAATTCACACATTAGGACAGATTGTAGGCCAAATCTCACGTTGGGACTATATATGTTTGTCAAAAACGACTGATGACAGCCAAATATCTCCATCCGAATCACAGGAATTATTAGCCCAAGGACTCGTCCAACTTGTTTATGAGAACAGTGAGTTCTTACTCTATAAATTTAGGCCAGAATCAAAAAAATAATCCGCTAAAATAAGGCGCATGCTTGTTGATTGGCATGTGTGGTGGACTAATTTCCCTAACGCTATTCCCGGCAATCGAGGTCGGCTCAGGATCTCTATGGAACTCGATTTACCGAAGATGTTGTCGCTGTACTACCGGAGCAACGGCAGCGGGTGTTTCTCTATGGCAAAGAACAAGGGGTGCGTTATCGCCCTGCCGTCTGGCTGGTCAGATTCTTGAAAGGCAGAACGGTACGGGCCGTTTTAAGCTACAGTTTGAGGATGAAACTGGCGTGGTGAGCCGCCAACGCCTTATTTCCCTCACCCAGGGCGACATAACTGCCGAAGACGTCTTTTGCTTTTATGCCCGAAGATAATACACAGAAGACTTGTTCAACCAAATGAAGAACGGGTGGGGATGGCGTGAAACCTGGCAACAGACCCGACAGGTCCTGCATCGTTGGACACAGACTCTGTCGATTGCTTATGCTTTGCCTTAACGGCTTGCTACCTACTGCCGCAATCAGGTGGTGCCGTTGATGCAACACACACCTTGGCGGAAGGAAAAACAGATTACATCTGGACGTGTTCGGTTATGTTTGCAGATAAATTTACACAATGTTCGGGTTCGTGACTGGTGGGACCCAAAGTGCCGAAAATTCCTGCCAGATTTTCAGGCTGATTTAGACCGTCTGGAGGGCTGCACTTCTCGGGCTCAACAATTTCGAATGTCAAAGAACTATTTGCCGGAAAATATTCCGACTCCATCATAAGGACGGATAATGTTTTGAAACTCTAAACTTTAGTTCATAAAAGTAAAAAATGAAAAATCCGAAAGTTTCTATAGTAGTTCCTCTCTTTAATGAAGAAGGAAATGTTGAATTGTTATCGCATAGGTTGGTAGGAATCCTTCAGCAGTATAAAGATTATGAGTTGCTGTTTGTGGATGACGGGAGTGGGGATGGAACGCTTGGAAAGATAAAAGCACAAAGAGAAAAAAACCGTAATATCCATTATCTATCATTTTCCCGAAATTTTGGGCACCAAAATGCTTTGCGTGCTGGAATTGAGTATGCAAGCGGAGATTGTATAATATCAATGGACGGAGATATGCAACATCCACCTGAACTGATTCCTGACCTGGTGGAAAAATGGCAAGAAGGATATGATATTGTATATACAATTAGAAAAGATGATCCCCAAATTTCTTTTTTGAAAAGAAAAACCTCTAATTTGTTTTATGATATTATGAATAAATTTTCAGATATCAGAATCGAACGAGGAACGGCGGATTTTAGACTCATCGATAACAAAATTGCTCAAATTATAAACAACATTAAAGAAAATGATGTATTTATGCGCGGGGTTATCCCATGGTTGGGGTATAAACAATGTGCGATTGAATATATGCCGCAGGAAAGGTGTTGGGGGGAAACAAAATACAGTCTTAGTAAGATGATAAAATTGGGAACTGCAGGTCTTACAAGTTTCAGCGTTAAACCATTGCATATTTCGACGTTGGTTGGATATATATTAGCTGGGATTTCATTCTTGTACGGTATTTATGCGATGGGGGTAAAACTTTTCACAATTAATGCTGTATCCGGCTGGGCATCGGTGATGACTGTAATTCTTTTTATCGGTGGGGTTCAGATGATCATGTTGGGGATATTGGGAGAATACGTCGGGAAATTATTTATTGAATCCAAAAGAAGACCAAATTACCTTATTAAAGATAAAAGTTATGATTAAATATGTACTTATATTGACAGGGATATTATCCAGTGCTCTGGCGCAAGTCATGCTAAAAAAATCAAGTTCATATCACTTATTTGAAGGATATTATTGTATAATTTATGTCGTCCTCGGAGCACTGTTCTATATTATTTCTTTCGCACTTTATGCATATCTTTTGAAAATATTCGACCTTAACAAAATCAGCCCGATAATGACCATCGGCACAATGTTGGCAGTAGTGGCGACTGGTTTGCTGGTGTTCAAGGAAACCGTTTCCACTAGACAGGTGATTGGTATAATCCTAGGCTCACTGTCAATTCTTCTTGTTGTAAAATAAGGTAAATATTACTTTGAAGGAACCGTTGAAACTATATGAATAACCGTGGTTAACATGATGGCGGTTAAGTGATTCTGTATGTCCGAATGAAGCTTCGATCCTGCTACCTGTTGCACTATAGGCAGTGGCGCTCGACGTAAAGCGATCTTCGCTATATTTTCACATTACAACTTGATTAAATGGAAGGGGGATGTGTTAACCTATTCTTTCGGAAAAACGGTGACAGTTTAATTATGCTTAACACCTGTAGAAGTCAGAATGATCTTAAAAAGAAAACCCGCTCTTTTATTAAAACGCTTCAACGAAGACCATATCATGTTAATAAGTATTTCATCATCCGAGTATCGGCTATGCTGCATAATTATTTATTTAATAGCCAGAGTAATAGTACTCAATCTCGTTATTAAACCTCAGTAAATCACGACAAAACAACAGCAGTGTCACGCTTCGTTTGCTGACTTGACCAGTGTGTAAGGGACGGCCTCTTCACGTTTGACAAAATCATCGACCTGCCGCCGGGAAAATTATTGGATATCGGCATCGAGACGGATGGAGAGGCCGCACGCCTGAGCGCAGAAGACAGCAGAGTCGCTGCGTTTATGATTAGAAATATGAGCATTATGCCGTTAACTCATGTAAAATAACTACATTATGCATATAGGATTTGATATTTCACAGACCGGCTCGGGAAAGGCGGGGTGCGGGTATTTCGCGCACGCGCTGGTTGAGTCCCTGGTGGGGAAGGCCCCCGACTCCCGTTTTTCTTTGTATCCCAGTTTCGGCGATTT